>JAHEBA010000009.1 GCA_024642465.1 Alphaproteobacteria bacterium | reverse complement strand
AGGTCGTCGTACTGGCCGGTGCGCAGGCTCCATATGAAGGCCACCAGGCCAATTGCGCCCAGGCCCAGCGCGATCGGTATCAGGTACACAAGCTGGCTCATTTGACGGCCTCCAGACGCGGCTTTGCGGCTCGTGCATTGGCTTTGGCCATAGTGGACGCCTCGTCTGCCGAGATCGGCGTTTCAGATACCGGCGCGCTTGCCGGCGTGAGTGCCTTGTGGCGGGCCACAAGGTTCAGCCGGAGGCTGTTCGCAACCACCAGAATCGAGGATGACGACATTGCTAGCGCAGCGATGAGCGGCGTGGCATAGCCCAACACCGCCACCGGCACGGCGATGGCGTTGTAGCTCAGCGCGAGCCCGAAGTTCTGCCGAACGGTGCGCGCCGTGGCGCGGGCAACCTCGATGGCTACGGGAATTGCGCCCAGACTCTTGCTGGTAAACACCAGGCCTGCCGAGGCGCGGCCAATGTCGGAGCCGGACGCAGGCGCCATGGAGACATTTGCGGCGGCAAGGGCAGGGGCGTCGTTCAGCCCGTCACCCACATAGAGGACGTGCCGGCCCTGGCTGCGAAGCTGTTCGACATGTGCCGTCTTTTCCGAGGGCGTAAGGCCACTGAAGGCCTTCTCGATGCCGAGTTGTGCTGCAACGGCGCCAACGGGACCGGGCATGTCGCCGGAAAGGATTTCAAGCGCCATGCCCTTGCTGCGCAGGTCGCGGACCACTGTCGCCGCATCGGCGCGCAGCGTATCGGACAGCTGGAAGCTGACAATATCGCTGCCGGCAACGGCGAAGCACACTTCGCTGGATGCAGACGACGCCGGCATGGGAGCGCCGCTACCACGGACAATTTCTGCCACCCAGGCACGCCGCCCCAGGCGCACCTTGCGGCCCTTCCATACGGCCTCGAGACCAAGGCCTGCCAGCTCCGCCACGTCTGATACCAGCACGCCCGGCGTTGCGGGATGCGCTGCGGTTGCGGCGCGCGCGGCAGGGTGGGTGGACAGGCGGGCAAGTACGGCGGCGATGGCATGCTCATGGTCCGTCCCTCCCAGAACGGCCGCAATGCGTGGCTCGCCCAGCGTGAGGGTGCCGGTCTTGTCTAAGACGACGGTGTCGGCGCCGGAAAGGTGTTCGAGCGCGGCACCGTCCTTGACCATGACACCGGAACGGAACAGCCGGTTGGCGGCCACCACCTGCGCAATCGGCACCGCAAGCGCCAGCGCGCACGGACAGGTGATGATCAATACGGCGATGGCGACGTTGAGGGAGGTGTACCAGTCGCCTCCTGTGTACGCCATCCACCCGAGGAAGCTTGCTGCCGACAGGACATGCACCACCGGGGCATAAAGCCCGGCCGCGCGGTCGGCAATGCGGACATGCCGGGAGTTGGCCTGCGAGGCGGCTTCCATCAGCGAAATGACATTGGCAACGAAGGACTGGTCGGCCGGGCGCAAAACTTCCAGCGTCAGCGGACCGGTCAGGTTGAGTACGCCAGCCTCGACATCGAGGCCCGGCACGGCCTGCACGGCGGCGCTTTCTCCGTTGACCAGCGACAGGTCAAGATCGCTGAGGCCGCCAACGATGCGGGAATCAACAGGTACGCGCTCGCCGGCAGCGACAAGAATGCTGTCGCCGGCCTGTAGTTCGGCAATCGGGGTGTAGCTGGCCTGGCCGCTGTCGTCGAGGCGTGACGCGCCGGCGGGCATGAGGCGGGAAAGTTGAAGGATGGCGCTGCGGGCGCGCTCGCGCATCATGTGGTCGAGATAGCGGCCGATGAGCAGGAAGAACAGCAGGCTCACGGATGCCTCGAACCACGTTTCATGGTGGCCGTAGAGCGCTTCGTACACGCTGACGCCAAGCGACAGCAGCACGGCGAGTGAGATCGGCACGTCCATGTTGAGGCGGCGGTTGCTGAGTGCTGCCCAGGCAGAGCGGTAGAACGGCTGGCCCGCAAAGGCTGACGCAGGCACGGCGATCAAGCCCGAGACAAGCTGGAACAGCCGCTGGGTTTCGGCATCCGCACCCCCCCAGACGGAGACCGACAGCAGCATGACATTGGCCGCGGCAAACCCGGCAACCGCAAGGCAGATGAGCAGCTTGCGGCCCGTGTCGTCGGCCTCGGTTGCGATATTGCCGTGGTCGTAGAGCGATGCCTCGAAACCGAGGTTTGACAGCGCGGTTATGAAGTCGGCGTCGCCAGCCGCATCGGGGTGCCAGCGCACGGATACCCGGCGCGTCGACAGGTTGGCGCGGGCATTGTCCACGCCGTTCACCTCGCCGAGCCCGGTCTCGACGGTCCTGATGCAGGTGGCGCAATGCATGCCGGGAACCAGCAGGTCGGTCTGCAGGACCCCGTCGCCCATGTCGTGCGATGCAGCCAGCAGCCGTTCGTGATCAAGCCGCTGCTTGAGAGCACGCTGGTTGGGCACCGTGGACGAACTGCAACAGGTCATGACGTTACTCGCCTTTCACGAGGATCCGCTTTTCAAGCCGATAGGCGCCTTCGCTGCTTTCACCCGTGATGGTGATGGCCCATGGACCGCTGGCGAGCGCGTCGGCGGCCTCGTATCTGCCGTTGCCGGCGTAGGTGAGGGCAAGCGTATGATCATCCTTGTCGAAAGCCGGCCGGCCGATGGTCGCGGATACATCCGCAAGCTTGACCGGATTTCCGTCCCGGTTGGTCAGCGTGAAGGCAACGACGCCGTCGGCAAAGCCGATGTCGCCATGCCAGCCACGCGCGGCCTGCGCCTGCGCCTCGGCCAACTTTTGGTTGTAATCCTGCGAGGCGACATAGCCGTTCTTGACGATCAGCCCGGTCCAGCTCTTGCTCGCCTCGTAAGCCATGTAACCGTTGACCGCTATGACGGTGCTGAAGAAAGCCACCATGATCATCAGCATGTGCCAGCCGGTGAAGCGGGCGCCGCCTTGGGCTGACGTGTCGGGTTCAGTGCTGTAGTTCATCGGCTACGGTGCCTCGAAATTTGCGCTCTGGCGGGCAATATTGCCGCCATCGAGCGGCTGCACGATAAAAGTGAAATCAGTCTGCCCGGATATCACTGCTTCCGGAGGAAGAGTGACGAAGGTACGGACATTGCGCAACTGGTCTGCTTCTACCGTGACCTGGCCCAGGCGGCCTTGATCCAGGTCACTGCCGTCCAGCCTCAGGTCGGCGCCGCGCAGCCCGGCGATCATGACAAGGAACTCGCGCGGGTTGGAGGTTTTGTTGAGAATCTTGAGCTGGTAACCGTTGCGGATCGACCCATCGGATAGCTTGACGAACTGCGGGTTGCGGTCTGCCAGAACGTTGACATCAAGGTCTGTACGCATGGCAAGCGCGGCCAGCAGGCCCAACCCGAGAAGGGCGTAGATCGCGGTGTAGACCATGGTGCGCGGCCGGATCACGTCGCTTAGGTGGAACCGCGACACCTTGCTGACGATGCCGCCGTCCGGCGTATGGACGCGCGAGGGGTCGATGACGCCACCCGGTACCCCGCCGGTCGCCAGAGCCATGTTGCGGTTGTAGTTGGCAAGCGTCGTATAGGAAATGAGCCCCTTTTCGCGGCCCAGCTTCTCCATCACGCCTTCGCAGGCATCGATGCACAGCGCACAGGTGATGCACTCGAGCTGCTGGCCGTCGCGGATGTCGATGCCCATCGGACACACCGCAACGCAGGCATTGCAGTCAACGCAATCGCCAACAAACTCACCGGCTGCAGCGGCCTTCTTGGCGTGCTTCGAGCGGGGCTCGCCGCGCCAGTCGTTGTAGGTCACGACCAGCGAGTGCTCGTCCAGCATGGCTGCCTGAACGCGCGGCCACGGGCAGATGTAGGTGCAGACCTGCTCGCGCATGTTGCCGCCGAAGATGTAGGTGGTCGCTGTAAGAACTGCGACGGTGGTGTAGGCCACCGAATGGGCGTTGCCGGTAAAGAACTGTTTGGCCAGTGTTGGCGCATCGGCGAAGTAGAAGATCCAGGCGCCGCCGGTGGCGATCGCGATCAGCACCCAAACGATGTGCTTTGCCGACCGTCTCCAGATCTTCTCGAAGTTCCATGGAGCGCTGTCGAGCTTGATGCGCGCATTGCGGTCGCCCTCGAAAAAGCGCTCGACTACCAGGAACAGGTCAACCCAGACGGTTTGCGGGCAGGTATAGCCGCACCACGCGCGGCCAACCGTGGACGTAACGAGAAACAGCCCGATGCCGGCCATCACCAGCAAGCCCGCAACGAAGAAGAACTCGTGCGGCCAGATCTCGATGAAAAAGAAGTAGAACCGCCGGTTGGCCATGTCGACCAGCACGGCCTGGTCAGGCGCATAGGGACCGCGGTCCCAGCGAAGCCACGGGGTCAGGTAGTAGATGCCCAGCGTGATCGCCATGATCCACCACTTGAGCGAACGGAACCAGCCTGTAGCGCGCTTGGGATGGATTTTCTGGCGCGCGGCGTAAAGCGAGCGCTTGTGCTTTGCGTTGACGGCCTCGGCGTCGAAATTCTCGACAGTTGTGTCTTCGGTAGACATGGTGCTCGCATCGGGTCCAGTGCGTTGTTGTTGGCGGGCCGGATTGCGCCGGCCCGCAAGGAGTCGTGTATGGGCTACTGCGTGGCAGCTGCCTGTTCACCGCCGCCCAGCGAGTGGACGTAGACGGTGAGCTGCTTGACCTCGACATCGTCCAGCTTCTGGCCCCAGGCCGGCATCACGCCGTGCTTGGGCTTGCTGATCTGGGCGGCGATCTTGTCGGCAGTGCCGCCATACAGCCACAGCTGGTCGGCCAGGTTCGGGGCGCCAAAGTCGCGTCCGCCCTTGCCGTCCTCACCGTGACAGGCAGCGCAGTTTTCAGCGAAAAGCTGTTGGCCGGTCGAGGCAAGGGCTTCATCATGCTCCTGTCCCGACAACTTCAGGACATAGTTGGCCACCTGCTGGATCTGCGGGGCTTCCAGAATGCCCTCGCCGAATGTCGGCATCTGGCCGTCGCGGGCATCAGGGTCCGTGCCATTGCGCACACCATGCTTGATGGAGGTGTATATGGCGTCCAGATCGCCGCCCCACAACCAGTCGTCGTCATTCAGGTTGGGGTAGCCCGGGCCACCCTGGGCGCCCGAACCATGGCACTGCGAGCAGTTCACCTTGAACAGCGACGATCCACCTGCGACGGCGAACCGGAACAGTTCGTCGTTGCTGCGGATGTCCTGCAGCGAGGCCTGTTCGATCTGGCTGACGAGGCCGGCCTTGGCTTCGTCTGCGGCCTTCAGTTCCTGCTGCAGAACAGAGCGGTTGGTTTCGCCCGACATGCCCATCGTGGAACCTTCGATCAGCGGAATGGCCGGGTAATAGGCCATGTAGCCGATGGCAAAGACGATTGTGGCGTAGAAGGTCCACAGCCACCACCGCGGCAGAGGATTGTTGAGCTCCTTGATCCCGTCCCATTCATGGCCGGTGGTCTCGACGCCCGAGACCTTGTCGATTTCCTTTTCAGCCATTGTTGTCATCCTCTCTCAGCGGAAGCTTGGCCATGTCCTGTGCCACCGACTTTGAACCGGGGCGGAAGGTGTAGATCACGAAGCCGGCAAACAGCACGGTGAGGTACAAAAGACCCCAACTGTCGGCAGCGTGACGGAGGGTTTCGTAGTCCATCTGTTTCCCTCCTTACCGCTGGTTGGCTTGCGCGTTGGCATCGTAGGCCGAGAAGTCGACCAGGGTGCCAAGCATCTGGAGATAGGCCACCATGGCATCCATCTCGGTCAGGTTCGCGGCGTCGCCGTCGAAGTTGGAAACCACCGCCTTCGGGTAGCGCTGCTTCACGGCATCGGCCCCGTCACTATCGGGGTTGGACTGGGCGATCATGTCTGCGACGGCATTCTCGATCATCTCGTCGGTGTAGGGCACGCCCACCACAGTGTTGGCCTTCAGATTGGCCTTGATCATGGAGGGGTCGAGCTTTGCCGACGCGAGGAACGAGTAGCTGGGCATGATCGAGTCAGGCACCACCGACTGCGGGTCCTTCAGGTGGGCGACATGCCAGTCGTCCGAGTAGCGCCCGCCCACGCGCGCCAGGTCGGGCCCGGTGCGCTTGGAGCCCCACTGGAAGGGGTGGTCGTACATCGACTCCGCCGCCAGCGAGTAGTGACCGTAACGCTCCACTTCGTCGCGGAACGGCCGGATCATCTGCGAGTGACACACATAGCACCCCTCGCGGATGTAGATGTTGCGGCCCGCCAGTTCGAGGGGCGAGTAGGGGCGCATGCCCGTCACCTTCTCGATGGTGTTCTTGACGTAGAACAGCGGGACGATTTCGACGATGCCTCCGATCAGGACCACCACGAGCGTGCCGACCATCAGCAAGGAGACATTGCGCTCAAGCTTGTCGTGTTTAGCAAATGCCATTGTCTTATCCCCTTATTCGGCCGGCACTGCAGCGGTGGCCGAAGCGCCCATGGGCACTTCCTTGCGCACGTCGCCACGAATGGTGCGGTAGACGTTGTAGGCCATCACCAGACCACCAGCGAGGTACAGGGCACCGCCAATGGCGCGCATGACGTACTCGGGATGGATGGCGTTCACGGTTTCGATGAACGAGTTCACGAGGAAGCCCTGGGAGTCGTATTCCCTCCACATCAGGCCCTGCGTGATGCCTGCAACCCACAGAACGGCGGCATAGATCACGATGCCGATGGTGGCCAGCCACAGGTGCCAGTTCACCAGCCGCAGCGAGTACAGCTGTTCGCGGTGCCACAGCTTCGGCACGAGGTAGTAGACTGCGCCGAACGAGATCATGCCGACCCAGCCCAGAGCACCGGAGTGCACGTGCCCGATGGTCCAGTCGGTGTAGTGCGACAGCGAGTTAACCGACTTGATCGACATCATCGGACCTTCGAAGGTCGACATGCCGTAGAAGGCGAGCGCCAGCACCATCATGCGCAAGATCGGGTCGGTACGCAGCTTGTCCCACGCGCCGGACAGCGTCATCAGGCCGTTAATCATGCCACCCCAGGACGGCATCCACAGCATCACCGAGAACACCATGCCCAGCGTCTGCGCCCAGTCGGGCAGGGCGGTATAGTGCAGGTGGTGCGGACCGGCCCAGATGTACAGGAAGATCAGCGACCAGAAGTGCACGATGGACAGCCGGTACGAATAGACCGGGCGATTGGCCTGCTTCGGCACGAAGTAGTACATCATGCCGAGGAAGCCCGCGGTCAGGAAGAAGCCCACGGCGTTGTGGCCGTACCACCACTGGGTCAGGGCGTCCTGAACGCCGGCGAAGGCCGAGTAGCTCTTGGAGCCGAGGAACGACACCGGCACGGCCAGATTGTTGACCAGGTGCAGCATCGCAATGGTGATGATGAAGGCCAGGTAGAACCAGTTGGCCACATAGATGTGCGGCTCCTTGCGCTTTACCAGCGTGCCCACGAACACCGCGAGGTAGGCGACCCAGACCACGGTGATCCAGATGTCGACGTACCATTCAGGCTCGGCATATTCGCGGCCCTGGGTGATGCCCAGCACGTAGCCGGTTGCCGCCAGCACGATGAACAGCTGGTAACCCCAGAACACGAACCACGGCAGGTTGCCGCCCCACAGCCGTGCCCGCGTGGTACGCTGGACAACGTAGAAACTGGTCGCCAGCAGCGCGTTGCCCCCAAATGCGAAAATCACTGCCGATGTGTGCAGCGGTCTGATGCGGCCGAAGTTGAGGTATGGCTCGATGTTGAATTCGGGCCATGCCATCTGCAGCGCGATAACCACGCCAACCAGAAAGCCGACCACCCCCCAGAATGTCGTCGCGATTACCCCGTACTTGACGACTTCGTCCATGTATCCGGAGGTATCCTCAACCGCGCCGGGATGCCCGGCGGCGGCAAACTTGGTGTTTCGCAGCAGCACGACGGAGCCGGCCGCAAGCACAAAGAACAGGATCCAGGCATGTGCTTGGAACTGTGGGTCCTTGGCAAAAGCCGCGCCCAGCAAGGCCAATACGGATGCAACAAGCATCGCGGCGAGCTCAAAACCATATTTCATGTTAGGTGCCCCAATTGTTGCGCCCGATTTGTCTTGGCGGGCGTGTACCAGTAGCGAACCTGCACCTGCGGTTGCGGTGCAACATTGATCTGGGTCAAGGCATCCTAAGGGCCGTGTGGGTAGATAATGCCACATCGTAATTATGATCGCGGTGGTGGCTGGCCCTAACTATCGGGGCTTGCGGGAACTTAAGGCAGATGAATGTTCATATCCGTAAGGTAGGCCAGGCGGACAGCCAACGGCTTGAGCGCTGCATTATCTCGTTGCGCGCAAGCCATGACCTGAAGCTTTCCATGTGCGATGCACTGGAAGCGATTGCGGACGGATTGCCTGACCAGCTCGACCTGCAGACCTGTCTCACATTGTCACGATGCCTGCTGCCAACGGTGAAGAAGGCACAGCAGCTGGAAGAAGAAGAGCTGTTTCCGCTGTTGCTTAGGTTGACGGCGAATGACCCCGCCCTGCTTGCCAGCGTTGAACGGCTGCACAAGGAGCACTGCGAGGACGAATGCTTTGCCGAGGAAATCGCCCACTTGCTGCAAGAGTGCGCAATCGAGGGCAAGGCGGCAAACGCGGAAGTTGCGGGCTACATGCTGCGCGGGTTTTTCTCTGCCGTCAGAAGGCACGTGGCTTTCGAGCGTGAATGCTTATTGTCGCTGGTGGCTTCGGCCGGCGCGATCAACCGCTGACAGACTAGGCCAGGGAACTAGTTCCCGTCGGCAAGATCCTTGAGCCGCCGCATGTCCAGAATGGTGACGTCCAGGTTCCGCTGGATATCGATCAGCTTGTCCTTGCGCAGCCTCGTCATCTGACGGCTTACCGTCTCGATGGTCAGGCCGAGGAAATCGGCAATATCGGCGCGCTTCAGGGGCAGGGTGAATGAAATCATGTTGCTCCCGCTGGTATTCAGCCGGCCGAGGTTGTTGGCCAGCAACACGAGGAAGCTCGCCACCTTTTCCTGGGCGGTCTTGCGGCCGAGCGTCACCATCCAGCTGCGCGCATCGTCGAGTTGGGTAAGCGTCTGCTCGAGCAGGCGGTGTTCGAAGTTCGGTTCCTGGTGCAGCATTCGCTCGAACTCGGCCTTGGGGAACACGCAGATCTCGACATCGGTCGCCGCCTCGACGGATACGGTGGTCATTTCTGAAAATGGCTTGCCGATGAACTCCGGCGCAAACTGCAGCCCCACGATCTGCTGGCGGCCGTCCTTGAGTATCTTGGTGAGCTTTACCGCACCTTCGACGATGTTGGCGTACTCGACGACCTCGTCTTCCTCGAAGGAAATGGTATCGCCATGCTCAATCTTGCGCCGCCTCGTAGACGCCGACAGACGCAGGAGTTCGGAGGACTTGAGAGCCTTGCAGATGCCAAACCGACGGGCGCCGCAAACCCGGCAACTTGCGGGAATGTTTGCATCTTCTCCGTCCGATTGCGGCAGAGCGCCAGACATGTAATCTCACCCAGTGCAATTTTTCTTTATTCGACCTATCTTAGCACTGCACCCTAGCCACACAAGCACCTAACGTCAAAATGGCCGTGTCGTCAGGTGTCAGGACGGGCGGGTGCTCTGCTGCAGGCTATTGAAGGAAATACGAGCACAGGCAGCGGCAAATTGTTACGGGTGAATTTGCCGCTACCCTAAAATTTGCCGCAACGGGTTGCCCTGTGCGTTGCAGACTATATGGTTACGCACATGTCTTTTTGAACAGGCACTGATCCGGGGGTCACCAAAGCACGCAACGATGGAGGACGGATTGTGGCCATTGTGAATTTGTGGGGAGTGCGTACCGCAGTGATGGCCGGTTTTGCCGGGGCCCTGATGCTTGCCGCAACTGGCGAAGCGCATGCCGCCGGCTGTGGCCATGATTGGGCAAAGCCGGGCAGGTACAAGATTTCCGGCAGTTTCCGCGGCAAGAACGAATCGACCAATGCATTCCTGAGCAAGGATTGCCGCATCACTTTGCAGGTCCCGGGTGTGTTCACCGGGGGCAAGGTGACGGCAAAGGACGAGTGCCTCGAGTTCGCATTCAAAGTCGAGGGGGAAGACGGGTCATTCCGTGCCAAGTGGTGCAACGACTATGGCCTTGTGCCGTGGCGGGGCAAGACCATCCGGACAGCCGTCACCCCGATGTTCAAGGCCCCAATAAAGAAAAGCACAAACTTCTAGCATCCGGCCCGCAACCGTTGGCAGATCAGCTTTCGAAGCGGGTCTGTCCGCGCCTGTGCTCGTTGATCGGCAGATCCAAGTGGATTGGCTGATGCGCACGCTGCGAGCAGGCATGGCGCGGGCATAACCGGCAATTGATGCCGATCGGGGTGAACAGCTCCGGGTCGGCCAGCTGGTACTGGCCAGCATACACTAGCTGGTCGGCATACTCGATGGAGCATCCCAGCGTTACTGCCAGCCGATGATCCTGGCTCTGGTGGCCATGCGTTGGCCGGTCAACCGTGCGGTTGATGGTGAAGTATCGGGTACCGTCCGGCATTTCGACGAATTGTGGGAGAATGCGTCCCGGCATCCGGAAGCTGATGTGAATGTCCCAGCGCGGGCATGCGCCACCATATTCGGCCAGGTGGATGGTGGTGGCGTTGAACCGCTTTGTGACGTTTCCGGCCTTGTCGATTCGCAGAAAGAAGAACGGCACGCCAGTATTACCTTCGCGCTGCAAGGTGGTGACGCGGTGGCAGGCCTGCTCGAACGAAACGCCGAATCGTGCGGCCAGATGGTCGAGGTCGTATCGTGATGCCCGGGACTCGCTCACAAAGGCGTCGTAAGGCATCAGCACCGCTGCGGCGAAGTAGTTGGCCAGTTCCACCCGGCAGCGAGCCTGCTCGCGCTGGCCGTCGATTCCATTGCCGGAAATTATCGAATCAATGGTTTCCGCGAACTCCAGCAGGCCGATCATGTGGGTAAGCTGGAACAGCCGATTGGGATAATCGAGGGTCTCGGACAGCAGCACCTCCGCCGACTGGGCATCATAGGAGCGCAAGGTGCCGGGCAGGTCAGAGACTGCAACCGTCCGAACGCCGATTCCCAGCCGCGAACGCAGCCGTGACTTGAGGTACGTGTAAACCTCGTCCGCCGCCACATTCTCCCCATCATAAAAACTTTCCGCGGCACTCTCTATCGCTGCAAAGTGGTTGCGATTGCGCCGGAACAGGTCATGCACCACGGTTTCCGGCGTGGCGGCAATAACCGAAACCTCATCGGCATTCTCGCCAGCATCGCGCGCCGTCATCACCCGCTCGGATAGCAGCCGGTAACTGTTATAAAGGTCAATCATGCTCTCGACCAGGTTGGGGCAATGGTCAAGCGCGGCGCGCATCTCTTGCAGGTCAGGGCGGACATTGCCGAATACGGGGTCCTGCAGCACGTTGCGCAGGTCTGCCAACCGGTTGGTGCTGTCATCGTTGACCAGGTCGCGCCAATCGAGGCCATAGACCTCGGAAATCCGCATCAGCACCTGCACGGAGACGCTGCGCTGGTTGTTCTCCAGCAGGTTTACATATGACGTCGACAGACCCAGCGCGCGTGCCATGTCGGCCTGGGTGAGGTTTCTCGTCTTGCGCAGCTGGCGCAGGCGCGGCCCGAGAAAGGTCTTACCTGACTTCATGCTTCATTCCCGTGTGTAATGCGGTCGATTTACAATATTACAAAAATGAATTTTGTAAAACACAGATTTTTCGCAGCAACCCGGAAAGGCTCGCAATCCACCACTGACCGGTATAGCTATCCATCCGGTGGAAGCGCGCCCCTCCCAGATGCGCTCACCCTATGGAGGAAAGACGATGAAAAACGGACATTCACACCTGTTCATTCCGGGCCCGACCAATATTCCGGACAGTGTGCGCCAGGCCATGAACGTGCCCATGCAGGACATGCGCGCGCCCGATTTCGGCGACCTGACCAAGCCGCTCTTCGCCGGCCTGAAGCGGGTTTACAAGACCACCGAAGGCCGCGTCTTCATGTTCCCTGGCTCCGGTACCGGCGCCTGGGAAAGCGCAATCACCAACACCCTCAACACCGGCGACAAGGTTCTGATGTCGCGCTTCGGCCAGTTCAGCCACCTGTGGGTGGACATGGCAGAGCGCCTCGGCCTGAAGCCGCACGTGTGCGAAGTCGAATGGGGCAAGGGCGTCCCGGATAATGAGTATGCCCGTGTGCTCGAAGCAGACAAGTCTCATGAAATCAAGGCAGTGTTTGTCACCCAGAACGAAACCGCGACCGGCGTGACCTCCGACGTTGCTGCTGTCCGCCGCGCCCTTGATGCTGCCAAGCACCCAGCGCTGCTGTTCGTCGACGGCGTAAGCTCGATCGGCTCGATCGACTTCCGCATGGACGAGTGGGGCGTTGACCTGGCTGTCTCCGGTTCGCAGAAGGGCTTCATGCTGCCGGCGGGCCTGTCGTTCCTCGGCGTGAGCCAGAAGGCGCTTGAGGCCAACAAGTCCGCCACGATGGCCCGCTGCTACTTCTCGTTCGAGGACATGCTGAAGTTCAATGACGACGGTTATTTCCCGTACACCCCGCCGACGCAGCTGTTCCACGGCCTCAAGCAGTCCCTCGCGCTGATCGAGGAAGAAGGCCTGGAGAACATCTTTGCCCGTCACTACCGCCTCGCTGAAGGCGTGCGTCGCGCCATTGCCGCATGGGACGGCTGCCGCCTGTGCGCCACTGGCCCGGAATGGCACTCCGATACTGTGTCGGCCATTGTGGTGCCGGACAGCATCGACGCGCGTGACGTCATCCGCATCGGCTACGAAAAATACCGCACCAGCTTCGGCTCGGGCCTGTCCAAGGTGATGGGCAAGGTGTTCCGCATCGGTCACCTGGGCGATCTGAATGAAGTGATGTGCCTCGCAGCCCTCGGCTCGGCTGAAATGGCCCTGCGCGATGCAGGCGCCAAGATCGAGCTGGGTTCCGGCGTGGCTGCGGCTCAGGCCTGGTACATGTCGCCTTTCGCCGAAAGCGTGAAGGTCGCTGCCGAGTAACTTCAAGCTCCTTGCTGTTGTCGTTCCTCCAGATCGACATCAACTGGCGCATCGTGTCCCGGCCCGGGGCCCGATGCGCTTTTTTGTTGCGCGGCTGATTGGGGCACATAAGCTGCCGCCCGTGTTTCAAGCCGACAGGGCAGCGCATCCATCATGCAGACGGAATACGACTTCATCATCATCGGTGCAGGCGCGGCGGGCTGCGTGCTTGCCGGCAACCTCAGTGCATCCGGAAAGTACAGTGTGCTGCTGCTGGAAGCCGGCCCTGACAAGGCAAACAGCTTCTGGGTGACCACGCCATTGGGCTATGGTCACTCCATGTTCAATTCCCGCGTCAACTGGATGCTGCAAAGCGAGCCTGACGCGAACCTCAATGACCGCACACAGTACGTGCCGCGGGGCAAGGTGACCGGCGGTTCCGGATCCATCAATGCGATGGTGTACATGCGCGGCACCCCCGCTGATTACGAGGAGTGGCAATCGCTGGGCAACCCCGGCTGGGGCTGGGACGACGTGCTGGCAAGCTACAAGCGGATGGAACGGCATGCCTCGGGCGATGCGCAATGGCACGGGCTGGCAGGTCCGCTGGAGGTAACGAGCCGGTCGCCATACTCGCATCCAGTGTGCAAGGCGTTTCTCAAGGCCGGCGAGGAACTGCAACTGCCGCGCAATGACAACTTCAACGGCGCCAGCATTGAGGGAGTTGGCTATTACCATCACTCGATTTGCGCCAACGGCAAGCGGATGTCGTCGGCACGCGCCTGGCTGGAGCCCGCCCGGAAGCGGCCGAATTTCACGCTGGTCTGCAATGCCCAAGTGGAACGGCTTGTTCTGGACGGACGTTGCGTTACCGGCGTGACCTACGTCAGGGACGGACAAAGTTTCGACGTCAAGGCCCGCCGTGACGTGATCGTGTCGGCAGGCGCAGTTCACTCACCACAATTGCTCATGGTGTCGGGCATCGGTCCGGGCGCGGTGCTCAAGGCAGCAGGCATCGAGCCGCACCATGACATGCCCGCGGTCGGACAGCATCTGCAGGATCATGTGGCCTGGGACATCAAGTATCGCTCCAAGGTGCCGACGCTGAACCAGGACCTGAATTCGAAGTTCGGGCAGCTGAAGGCGGGCATCCGCTACCTGTTGACAGGTGGTGGCCCGCTGTCGACCGGCACGACCCATGCCGGCGGGTTCCTCAGGTCGTCGCCGAAGCGGCCGGCGCCCAACCTGCAGCTTTACTTCTCGCCATTGAGCCGCGACCTCGTGCCGGGCGCACCTGGGCGGATGGGCCAGCCGGATCCGTATGCAGCGTTTTCCATGAGCGTGTGCAACATGCGGCCGAGGTCGCGCGGCGAAATCACCATCACCGCACCTGACATGCGCGCGGCACCGGCGATCCGGTTCAACTTCCTGTTCGAGCCGGACGATCTGAAGGAACTGGTGGAAGGCGCCCATCTGCTGCGCCGCCTTGCATCTGCCCCGTCCTTGAGCGCGATCATCGAGCGCGAATATGCGCCCGGGCCTGATGTCTTGTCCGACAAGGCGCTGGAGGACGATATCCGCAACCGCTGCTACTCGATCTATCACCCCAGCGGCAGCTGCCGGATGGGGCCTGACATGGCCAACGCAGTGGTGGATGCATCGCTCAAGGTGCACGGCCTCGACGGATTGAGGGTGGCGGATGCTTCTGTGATGCCGTTCGTGGTGAGTGGCAACCTGAACGCGCCGAGCATGATGATCGGCCAGCGTGCGAGCGAAATTATCCTTGCAGATGCAAGCGCTTAGCGGGCTCCTGGCGGAATTCAGGCCGGTGTAGTTTGGAATTATTCCAATTAAAATCGTTTGTTTTCAGCATGTTAAGTCTTGCCAGATTGTCGCGGCAGGGTGTATTTGCTTGCCAGAACTATTTCCGACTGATTTAGTCGGATTATGAAAAATCGATCTGGAGACATTACTGGCATGTCCACATTCAACATCAATCGCCGTCACCTGATGGCCGCCGCCGCAGCATCGGCCGGCCTGCTGGCTGCGCCCTCTGTTTTGCGCGCCGCCAACGAGATTAATCTGTATTCCTCGCGCCATTACGACACCGACGAGGCGTTCTACACCAATTTCACCAAGCTCACCGGCATCGGCATCAACCGCATCGAGGCCAAGGCCGAGGAACTGATCGAGCGGATGAAGGCTGAAGGCGCCAACTCGCCGGCCGACGTTTTCATTACCGTGGATGCAGGCAACATCGAGCGCGCCAACGTGGATGGCCTGCTGCAGCCTGTGTCGTCGGACACGCTCACCAAGGCGATCCCGGCGCACTTGCGCCATCCTGACGGCAGCTGGTTCGGCTTTTCCAAGCGCGCCCGCGTTATCGTGGTGGCCAGGGACCGGATGAAGCCGGAAGACGTGCCGACCTACGAGTCGCTCGCTGACGAGAAGGTCAAGGGCAAGCTGCTGATCCGCTCGTCCGGCAATATCTACAACCAGTCGCTGATGGGTTCGATCATCGCCGCGGACGGATCGGAGCAGGCCGAGGCCTGGGCGCGCGGCGTGGTCGCCAACATGGCCCGCGCACCGAAGGGCGGCGATACCGACCAGATCAAGGCCGTGGCGGCAGGCGAGGGCGATGTCGCCGTTGCAAACAGCTATTATCTCGGCCGGCTTATCGTTTCGGACAAGGCGGAAGACCGGGAAATTGCGTCGAAGGTCCAGATCGTGTTTCCGAACCAGAACGGCCGCGGCACCAACGTCAACATCTCCGGCGGAGGCGTCGCGCGCTACGCCCGCAACGTCGAGGGTGCGGTCAAGTTTCTCGAGTATCTCGTGTCGGACGAAGCACAGATGCTGTTTGCCTCGGGCAACGTCGAGTACCCGGTGGTAGAGGGCGTCAAGCTGCCCGCACCGCTCGACAGCTTCGGCAGCTTCAAGGAAGACACGCTCGATGCGCAGAAGTATGCGGCGCTGAATGCCGAAGCAGTGCAGATCATGGACCGGGCAGGCTGGAAGTAATGATGGCTGACAGGTGCGGCAAGCCGCTGTCCGGTGCGTAAACCGGATGACGGCGAGCACTCGAACATCGCCTGGCGGACCTGCCGCCGGCAACCTGACGGGGTGGGTCCGCAAGACCCGCCCCAATGGCGTTGTGGCCGGCACGCTGGTACTTGCCCTTCTCGTACTGCTGCCGATAGGGGCCGTGGTCGCCAGCCTGTTCTCGTCTTCAGCTGGCGCGCTGCAATATCTGGCCTCGACCCTGCTGCCGGAACTGCTGCTCAACACGCTGGGGCTGATCGTGTTGGTGGGGCTGGGCACGGCGGTCGTCGGCACCGGTACGGCCTGGCTGGTGAGCGCCTGCCGGTTTCCGGGGTCGCGCATGCTGCAGTGGCTGCTGCTGCTGCCGCTTGCAATGCCGGCCTACATCATCGGCTATGCCTACACCGACTTCCTGCTGTTCGCTGGTCCGTTGCAGACGACAATCCGCAACATGATGGGCTGGACCCGCGACGACTACTGGTTTCCGGAGGTTCACAGCCTCTGGGGCGTTAGCCTCATGCTGGTGCTGGTGCTGTACCCTTATGTCTACTTTCTAGCGCGCACAGCCTTTCTGGAGCAGTCGCGCGGCCTGCTGGATGTTGCGCGCACGCTTGGCCGAGGCCCATGGCGGGTGTTTTTCACGGTGGCGCTGCCCATGGCGCGCCCGGCCATTGCGGCAGGCCTTGCGCTTGCGCTGATGGAGGCACTGGCCGACTTTGGCACAGTCCAGTATTTCGGCGTGCAGACCTTCACCACCGCGATCTACCGCACCTGGTTCGGCATGGGCGACCGCGTGGGCGCAGCCCAGCTTGCATCCGGCCTGTTGATGTTCGTGTTTCTGCTGATCTCGCTGGAACAGTGGTCGCGCTCGCGCCAGGCCTTCCACGATACGTCCCGCCGGCAGATCAAGCCGATGCCCGTGCGCCTGCGTGGCTGGCGGGCGGCACTGGCGATGATTGCCTGCACCTTGCCGGTGCTGCTCGGCTTTGTGCTGCCCGTACTGATCCTGCTGGGACTGCACCTGGACGGCGGCGATGAACTGCTGGGTGCCCGGTTCCTGAGTTATGCCCGCAACAGCTTTCTGCTGGCAGGCACCTCGGCGGTGCTGATCACGGCATGCGCCGTGCTGACCGGCTACTGTCTGCGTTCGCGCAGTCCGGTTGCCGGCCCCCTGGTGCGGCTGGCCACGCTTGGCTACGCCATACCCGGGACTGTCGTTGCCGTTGGCGTTCTGATACCGCTTGGCGTATTCGACAACTGGCTCGATGCGCAGATGCAGGGGTGGTTCGGGCTGTCCACGGGGCTGCTGTTTTCCGGCACCATGTTGGCGCTGCTCTACGCCTATCTGGTGCGCTTCCTGGCCGTGGCCAATGGCGCCATCGAGACCGGGTTCAAGCGGATACCGCCGCACATCGACGACGTGGCCCGGACCCTGGGCCGCACCCGGCGGCAAGTCATCACCCAGGTCCACCTGCCGTTGCTCAACCGCTCGATGCTGATGTCGGCGGCCATCGTTTTCGTCGACGTGCTGAAGGAATTGCCGGCAACGCTGATCGTGCGTCCGTTCAATTTCGACACGCTGGCTGTCCGGGTCTACCAGCTCGCATCTGATGAGCGGCTGGAGCAGGCCGCCACCGGATCGCTGGTCATCGTGGCCATTGCACTCGTGCCGATCATTCTGCTGACAAGGGTTGCAGACAGCGGCGGCATGGCAGAGCCCGGGTTGCAGCCTTAATTGCACCTAAATGAATCCTCAAGAAATCCGGGTTAAGGTCTCATTCTGGATTTGGCGCCGGAATCGCGCCAAAACGGGGGAACTTCAATGATCGAGGCGGTGGGCGAATGAGAGAGGTTGTGTGCATCGTGCTGGCGGCAGGCATGGGAACGCGCATGCGCTCCAAACTGCCCAAGGTACTGCACCAGGCAGGCGGCCGCACGCTCGTCGGCCATGTGGTATGCGCTGCGCGTCAAGTTGGTGCGCGCCGCATCGTTGCCGTTGTCGGCGAGGGATCGGACGCCATCGAGGCCGAAGTGAAGTCGTACGAACCTTCCGCCGCCATCGCCATACAGTCGCCCGCACGCGGCACTGGCGACGCAGTTGCAAAGGCATTGCCCGCGCTGGAAGACTTTTCCGGCACGGTGCTTGTGCTGTTCGGGGCCGACCCGCTTATGCGGCATCAGACACTAGAAACCATGACAGGCGCGATATCGGCTGGTGCCGGCATGGCATTCCTTGGTTTTCATGCTGCTGATCCAACAGGTTATGGGCGTTTGCTCACAACGCTGGATGGGGCTGGCGTACTGGCAATCCGCGAACACGCCGACTGCACGGATGAGGAACGCAGGATCACCCTTTGCAATTCGGGCGTCATGGCATTTGACGCGGACCTGCTGCGCACGCTGCTGCCGAAGATCGGCAACGACAACGCCAAGGGCGAATATTACCTCACCGATATCGTCGCGCTGGCCAACGATGCCGGGGCCAAGGTGGCGCTTGTGACGTGTCCCGAGAACGAGATCCAGGGCGTCAACACCCGCGCCGAACTTGCTGCCGTGGAGGCCGAGTTTCAGCGACGTTACAGGTTGAAGGCCATGGAGGAGGGCGCAACGCTCATTGCGCCGGAAACGGTGTTTCTGAGCGCCGATACAGTAATCGGCACAGATGTGATCATCGAGCCTCACGTCGTGATTGGGCACAATGTCCGAATTGGGAACAACTGCGTCGTTCATTCCTTCTGCCATATCGAGAATGCGGTCATTGGCGAGTCGGTGGAACTTGGGCCATACGCGCGCATACGCCCTGGCACGGAACTTGCCAGCAACGTCAAGATCGGCAATTTCGTCGAGGTGAAGAACGCCTTGATCGAGCAAGGGGCGAAGGTCAACCACTTGAGTTACGTCGGCGACGCCCGCGTGGGCGAGAAGGCCAATGTCGGGGCAGGAACGATCACCTGCAACTACGATGGCTTCTTCAAGCACCGCACCGATATCGGTGCGGGCGCGTTCATCGGGTCGAACTCGGCGCTCGTTGCGCCGGTGAAGATTGGTGACGGCGCCTATATCGGTTCGGGCAGCGTGGTGACGCGAGATGTGGAGCCGGGGGCGCTGGCAGTGGCGCGCGGGCGGCAGGAAAACCGGGATGGCTGGGCTGCCCGGTACAACAGGGTTCAGGGCGAGCGCAAGAAAGCCGCCGGCAAGAAGGAATAGGCACGCCATGTGTGGGATCGTCGGCATTCTGGGGACGGAACCTGTTGCCATGCAGCTGGTGGATGCGCTGCGCAGGCTTGAGTATCGCGGCTATGACTCGGCCGGCATCGCCGTGCTGCGTGATGGTGAGATCGATCGCGTCCGGGCACCGGGCAAGCTGGAAAACCTGTACGCCAAGGTGGCAGGCAACGGCTGGACGGCGACAACCGGCATCGGTCACACCCGCTGGGCAACCCATGGAGCTCCGAACGAGACCAACGCCCATCCGCATCAGGCGGGCGATGTGGTGATCGTCCACAATGGCATCATCGAGAATTACCGCCCCCTCAAGGAAGGGCTGATGGATGACGGCGTGGTATTTGACACAGAAACCGACACCGAAGTGGTGGCGCAACTGATCAACCAGAAGCTGAAGGCCGGACTAACGCCGCGCGAAGCGGTGAGCAAGACGTTGAAGCAGCTGGAAGGCGCCTTCTCGCTTGGCATCCTTGTCAAGGGTGAGCACGACCTGATGTTCGGCGCGCGCCAGGGGGCGCCGCTTGCCGTGGGCCATGGCAACGGCAAGATGTTCCTTGGTTCCGACGCGGTCGCGCTGGCACCCTTCACCAACCGGGTCAGTTATCTCAACGACGGCGACTGGGTCATCCTGTCCCGCGCCGGCGCGCAGATATTCGATGCCAATGACCAGCCGGTCGAACGTCCGGTCAGCTTCTCGCAGGCCTCCACCATGCTGGTGGACAAGGGCAACCACCGCCACTTCATGGCCAAGGAGATCGAGGAGCAGCCGGAAGTCATCGGTCACACGCTCAGCGAATATGTGAACTTTGCCGATAACACCGTTCGCCTGCCCGAGGACCTGCCGTTCGATTTTGCCAAGGTTCCCAGCCTGACCATCACCGCCTGTGGCACGGCGTTCTATGCCGGGCTGACAGCCAAATACTGGTTCGAGCAGATTGCGCGCCTGCCTGTGGAGGTCGATATCGCCTCGGAGTTCCGCTATCGCGAAGCGCCGCTGCAGAAGGACGGCATCACCATCGTCATCTCCCAGTCGGGTGAGACTGCCGATACGCTGGCCGCCGCGCGGTACAGCCAATCGCAGGGCCAGAAGGTGATGGCGATCGTCAACGTTCCGGAATCCACCATCGCTCGGGAAAGCTCCGCGGTGCTGCGTACCTATGCCGGCCCGGAGATTGGCGTGGCCTCCACGAAGGCATTCACCTGCCAGCTGACGGTTCTCGCCTGCCTGTCCATCGCTGCAGCCAAGGCCCGTGGCGTCATAGATGCTGTCGAGGAAAAGCGGCTGGTCAAGGCGCTGGTCGGTCTTCCACGCATCATGGCCAGCATGAAGTCGCTTGAGAGCCATATCGAAGAGGTTGCCCGCAAGGTCGCCGTGGCGCGTGACGTATTATACCTGGGCCGTGGCATCAATTTCCCGATTGCCATGGAAGGCGCGCTGAAGCTCAAGGAGATCTCCTATATCCACGCCGAGGGCTATGCCGCCGGCGAGCTCAAGCATGGACCTATCGCGCTCATCGACGAGCATGTGCCCGTGGTGGTCATCGCGCCGCGCGACGGGCTGTTCGACAAGACCATCTCCAACATGCAGGAAGTGGCCGCCCGTGGCGGGCAGATCGTGCTTGTGACGGATGACACAGGCGCTAGCGAGCATGGCGTAGACGCCTTCGAGACTATTGCGGTGCCCGAGGCTGACCCGTTCATCTCACCGATGCTGTACGCGGTTCCGATGCAGTTGCTGGCCTATCATGCAGCAGTGTTCATAGGCACGGACGTCGACCAGCCGCGCAATCTGGCCAAATCGGTCACCGTCGAGTAGGGGCGGGCTGACGGACAAAATTTTCTTTGTCCGCTTAGGCATTGTTTAACCATGCCCGGTCAAAATCCGGGTCATGAAAACGTCAGTACTCCTTGCGTCTGTTTGTGCCGCGTTCCTGGCTACGGGTGTAGCTGCAACCGGTGTCGCAGCCGCCGAAACCCAGAAGTTCTCCGCTGCCATGCAGCAGGCATATGCAAATCTTGTTTCCGGCAAGGCCGATGAGGCTGTTGCCGGGTACTCAACCGTCATCGACAACCCGGCTACGCCCGTCACCGAGCGCGCCATGGCATTGCTCAACCGGGCGCTCGGCCTGCAGAAGCTCGAGCGTTACGAAGACGCGGTGACCGACTACTCAAGTGCGCTGAAGCTCGATGCCCTCGATGCCAAGACCCGCGCCGTCGCCCTGTACAATCGCGGGCTGGCGCATGTGCGGCTGAACAACAACTTTGCTTCGGTCGACGACTTCACCAACGCGCTGTACCTGGACCCGCACATGGCCGAGGCCTTGTACAGCCGCGCCAATGCACTGCGGGAATCCGGGCAGTATGAATACGCGTTGATCGACTACTCGCGCGCAATCGCCGCCGGTTACCGGCATGAACACCTGGCCTGGTATGGCAAGGCGCTGACGTTCAAGGCGCTGGGCCACAAGGATGAGGCAACAGCCGCCTTGCTGCGCAGTTATGCCATCAAGCCCGACTTCAAGCCTGCGCGCGAGCAGCTCAGCGAACTTGGCGTGGATGCGCCCGCGCATCCGACCGAGAAGCAGATCAAGCTGGCCTTGCTGCCCGCGCAGAACCTGATGGCTGACGACATTTTCACCGGAACGACGCAGGCCCCGGCTGTTGCCGTCGCCAAGGCCGAGCGAAAGGAACCGGTTGCACCGCCGCCGTCGCTGCTAAACCGGTTCAAGCCCGATACGCCCGGCGTAACGGTTGCCACCGCAGAACAGGCCACGCCGGGCAAGCCGTTGCCGGCCAAACCGGAAGCGATCTCCGTTGCCGATGTGGGCCCGGTGCCTGCCGCGAGTGCACCGGTCGCCGAAACGGCCAAGCCGGCAACAACCGTGGCGGCCATGGACGTCAGGGTTGAGCCTGTGTCCGCTCCGGCGCCGGAAACCGGTACCACCAATCTTGCGCAGCACGCGCTTGAACAGCAGGTGAGCGAGAAGCTGGAAGGCTGGACCGTGCAGCTGGTTTCGCAGCGCGGTGCCGCCAGTGCCTGGCAGAACTGGAGCAGCATCAAGTCAAGGCATGGCAGCCTTCTTGACGGGGCCGAGGCAGCTGTCGTCAAGGCCGATCTCGGCGACCAGGGAATCTACTTCCGGCTGCGGGTGCACAAGCTGGACAGCAAGCAGGAAGCAGCCTCGCTCTGCCGCAGCCTCAAGCGCAAGGGCACCAACTGCTTCGTCGCCCGCGCAAGCTGACGCCTAGCGCTTCGATGTTGGCCTGGTTATGATCCAGGCCGCGACGCAGAACAACAATGCCCCCGCCGTCCAGACCGCGACGGCGGGGGCATTGCTTGCAAAAGCCACCCACGACAGGCTCGCAGACATCATGGCGACCGCCGTCAGCTTCGCCGTCAGCGGGATCGACCGGTCCCGTTCCCAGTCGCGGATGTAAGGTCCAAGCAGCCGGTGGGTCACAAGCCAGTCGTGGAATGCTGGCGATGAACGGGCAAAACAGCCCGCGGCCAGCAGCAGGAACGGCGTGGTTGGCAACAGCGGCAAGAACACGCCGGCAAGCCCCAGCCCCACGAACATGAGGCCAAGTGCCTTCAGCAACAGGTTGATGAATGTCTGACGGGCTGGCACCGGATTTCTTCCTGCCGGAAGGCATGCGTTGGATTGCCTTGTAGCAGTCCCCGGCGGGCCGTGCTATGGCTGCACGCATCAGCTTCCTGGCTGACGATCCTCAGCGGTCAAACCGGGGTTTTCTGGATAATCCGGCCTCAAAATGCTTGGACGAGTACGCACATATTTTCTGACCGGGCTCGTGGTCACTGCGCCGATCGCCATCACCATCTGGCTGGTGTGGTGGTTCGTGTCACTGGTGGACGGCTGGATAAAACCGTTCATTCCCAACGTCTACAATCCCGACCATTACCTGCCGTTCCCGGTGCCCGGCGTGGGACTTGTGGCGGCGCTGATTGCCATCACCATCGTGGGCGCCCTTGCCGCCAACCTCGTTGGGCGGACGCTGATCAACTTCGGCGAACGCACGCTCGACCGGATGCCGGTGATCCGTTCGGTCTACAAGGGCGTGAAGCAGATCTTCGAGACGGCATTGTCGTCGGGCTCGGGCAACTTCTCGTCAGTCGGCATCATCGGGTATCCGCGCCCCGGCGTGAACGTGATCGTGTTCATTGCCCGGGAGCTTGACTCGGGCGAGATCGGACTTGCGCCTGGAACGCGTTTCTACTCCGCCTTCATGCCGACGACGCCCAACCCGACCTCCGGCTTCCTTTTCTTCGTGAAAAAGAGCGAGGTCACCATTCTGGACATCACTGTCGAGGAGGCGGCGAAACTGGTCATCTCCGCAGGCCTCGTGACTCCGCAGCAGCTGCGCGAGGCGGATGCCGCGGTCGCCAAGGAGGATGACACGCTGTCGCTTCTCCTGTCCGACCCGGCGCAGGTGCTGGCCCCGTCGAAACGGCCTCCAAAGCCGGTCAAGGTGACGCCCACAAGGAAGAAAAAGCCCGCCGCCAAATCATCGTCCAAGCGGAAGAGCTAGCCGGCCGAAAGCAGCCGGATCGCGTCATCCCGCTCGAACAGGTAGAGCAGGGTGCGTAGCGCCTCGCCACGCGAAGTCTTCAGGCCCGGATCGGTCTCAAGCACCAGTCGGGCGTCGTCGCGTGCCGCTTGCAGCAGTTCACCATGGTCAGCCAGGCTCGCCAGCCTGAATGCGGCAACGCCGGACTGGCGCGTGCCAAGCACTTCGCCCGAGCCGCGCAGCCGCAGGTCTTCTTCGGCGATGATGAAGCCGTCCTCGGTCTCGCGCATGATCTTGAGCCGGGCAGCCGCCGTTTCGCCCAGTGGCCCGTCATAGAGCAGCAGGCAACTTGATGCGCCGGCGCCCCGGCCAACGCGGCCACGCAACTGGTGCAACTGGGCAAGGCCGAACCGCTCGGCATTCTCGATCACCATTATGGTCGCTTCCGGCACGTCGACGCCCACCTCGATGACGGTGGTGGCAACGAGAACTGCGATGTCGCCGGCCTTGAACGCCGCCATGACGGCATCCTTCTCGGCAGGTTTCATCCGCCCGTGCACCAGGCCCACGGCATCACCGAATACCTGCTTCAATGTTTCGTACCGGGCTTCGGCGGCGGTGGAACTGATCTGGTCGCTTTCTTCCACGAGTGGGCAGACCCAATAGGCCCGCTTGCCTTGCGAGATGGCGCGGGCGAGGCCGCTGACGATATCGTCCAGCCGGTCCAGCGGCATGACGCGGGTTTCAACCGGCTGCCGGCCTGCCGGTTTGCCAACGAGCCGGCTCGCGTCCATGTCGCCATAGGCGGTGAGGGCCAGCGTGCGCGGGATCGGCGTTGCCGTCATCACCAGCAGGTCGCTGGCCCCACCCGCCTTGGCCTGGAGCGCCAGCCGTTGGTGCACGCCGAAACGATGCTGTTCGTCGATGATTACGAGGCCAAGATCGTTGAATTCCACGCCTTCCTGGAACAGGGCGTGGGTGCCGATGAGAATGTCGATTTCACCGGACTTCAGTGCGGCAAGCTTTGCCTCGCGCTGGCTGCCCTTGTCGCGGCCCGACAAGACTTCGGCGCGCAGGCCTGCGGCACAGGCAAGCGGCTCGATGGTGGCAATGTGCTGGCGGGCGAGAATGTCCGTCGGGACCATCAAGGCAGACTGGGCGCCAGCCTCCGCCGCCGCCGCCATCGCCAGTAGCCCGACGGCCGTCTTGCCGGAGCCCACATCGCCTTGCAGCAACCGCAGCATGCGCGTAGGCGCTGCCATGTCGGCCACGATTTCGGACACCGCCTGTTGCTGTGCGGGAGTGAGCGAAAAGGGCAAGGCGGCAATAATGGCGTCCTGCCTGCTGCGGTCGCCTTGCAGGCTGCGGCCAGAGGCGCGCTTCATATGGCGACGCACCAGGGCGAGCGCCAGCTGGTTGGCCAGCAGTTCGTCGTAAGCAAGTCGCATCCGGGCCGGGTTGTCGGGCGCCAGCACAGAAACGCTTTCAGGTACGTGCAGTTCATTCAGCGCGGCATGGAACGGCGGCAGGTGGTGCCGCGCCACCCAGTGCTTGTCCTGCCACTCGGGCAACAGCGGCACTTCTAATACCGCCTGGCGTATGGCCTTGCCCAGCATCTTGCCGGATACCCCGGCGGTGAGCGGATAGACAGGTTCGAGCAGTGGCATCTCGGCAAACTGTTCAGCTGTCAGCACATGGTCAGGATGTACGATCTGCGGCGTGCCGCCATACCACTCGATCTTGCCGGAGATGAAGCGAGCCTCGCCTTCCGGCAACAGCTTTTCGAGGTATGGACCGTGGCTGTGGAAGAACACGAGCGGCAGGCTACCCGTCTCGTCGAACACATCTACACGGTATGGCACCCGCCTGTTGTGGCGCGGCGGTGGGCGATGACGGCCTATGCTGGCCTCGATGGTGACGATGCCTTGTTGCGGCAGGCTTGAAATGGTCGGCCGGTTGCGCCGGTCGATGACGCCGGAGGGCAGGTGGAACAGGAGGTCCACCAGCCGTGCGGGCAACTGGTGTGCGACGGGGTTTGCCGACTGCGGGCGAAGCAGGACGGCCAGCATTTTCTCGACCTTGGCGCCGATGCCCTTGAGCGCACTCGCGGAGGAGAAATAGCGATTGAGAATTTCCGGCCGCATGACCACCCGTCAGCAGGAGCAGGGCGGGAGACGCGTTGAAACCGTCCCACGCCCGGTTGCGTTTCGCTGTAGGTTCTTTCATAAACCGGCAAGCCATCCCAATACAAACCGGCCTGTGAGGCCATCAACGCTATTCTCGTGACCGATCAGCATCACAACAGGCGCAAGCGCATCGTCTGGCGGGCGACCCATCGCGGCATCCGCGAGATGGATTTTGTTGTCGGGACGTTTGTGAAGTCACGCGTGGACGCCGCAGATGCAGCCGAACTGGACGAGCTGGAGCGCATTCTGGAAATCCCGGACCAAGACCTGATGGCCTGGTTGACCGGGGCCCAGCCAGTCCCTGGCGAGCAGGCGTCGCCGTTGCTTCAGGAAATGCTCTCAACCCGTTTCGATGAAACGTTTTTTGGTGATCCGAATTGACGCCACAGGAGCTTCAGAAGGCTGCCGAATCGCCCGGCCGCGTCATCGTCTCGGGCGCCCCGGAAGGCCTCGACGGCAAGATCGCCGGCGAACTCGCGCGGCAGGCTGGGGACAGGCTCGTGCTGCACGTGGCCCGCGATGACCAGCGCGCGGCGATGCTGGCCGAGTCGATTGCCTTCTTCCACCCGCAAGTCGAGGTGATCTCTTTCCCGGCATGGGACTGTCTGCCTTATGATCGTGTTTCGCCCGCAGCCGAGATCCTGTCACGCCGACTCAGTGCGCTGACACGGCTTGCCAGTGGCGAATTCAGCCGGCCATGCGTGGTGCTGACCACGGCCAATGCCGTGCTTCAACGGGTGCCTCCACGCAACGTCATCAAGGCAGCAAGTTTTTCCGCCGCACCTGGCAATCGCATCAACATCGAGGATCTGCAGGACTACCTTGTCAAGAACGGTTTCTCGCGCACCGGAACGGTGGTCGATCCGGGCGATTATGCCATCCGGGGCGGCATCATCGACATCTTCCCGCCGGGCATGGAAGAGCCGGTGCGGCTGGACTTCTTTGGCGACACGCTGGAGTCCTTGCGCAGTTTCGATCCGCAGTCCCAGCGCACCACGCATCAGCTCAAACACCTCAAGCTCGATGCCGCCAGCGAAGTGCTGTTGACGCCCGACACGATCTCGCGCTTCCGCACTGCCTATACGGCGACCTTCGCCGGTTCAGGGCTCAACGACGCGGTCTACGAAGCGGTTTCTGCCGGGCGCAGGTACCAGGGCATGGAGCACTGGCTGGCGCTGTTCTACGACAAGCTGGAGACCATCCTCGACTATACCGGCGACTGCGTCGTCTCGCTGGATCATCTGGCCGAAGAGTCTATGGCTGCGCGCAAGACGCAGATTGCGGAGTATTACGACGCCCGCGTGGACGCCCTGAACAAGGACTCGTTCGGTGCGCCCGTCTACAAGCCGCTGCCGCCGCAGATGATGTATCTGACCGGCGACGAGTGGCCGGATGCAGTGGCGCAGTTTCCCGTTGTCGCCACGACGCCGTTCGAGGCGCCGGAAGGGGCAGGGCTTCGGGTGCTGAGCGCCGGCGGCCGCCAGGGCCGCAGCTTTGCGGCCGAACGGGCCGAAGCCGGGCGTAATGTCTACGAGGCCGTGGTGGACCATGTGCGCGCCCAGCAGAAATCCGGCAGGCGCGTCATGCTGGCGGCATGGACAGAAGGATCGCGCGATCGGCTTCAGGGCATCCTGAAGGACCACAACCTCGGCCTCGTGGTGGCTGCGAAGGGTGGTCCGGCAGCCCTCAAGCGCTCGAAGGACATCGTGTCCGTGGTCATCCTTGGCCTTGAGAACGGCTTCGAGACGGACGATCTTGCCGTCATCGCCGAGCAGGACATCCTGGGCGACCGGTTGGTGCGCCGCGCCAAGCGGCAGCGCAAGGCGTCCGACTTCATCTCCGAGCTTGGCTCGCTCACGCTGGGCGACCTGGTGGTGCACGTGGACCACGGCATTGGCCGGTTCGAGGGGTTGAAGGTGGTGGAAGTGCAGGGCGCGCCGCACGATTGCCTGCACCTGAGCTATCACGGCGGCGATCGCCTGTTCCTGCCGGTGGAGAACATCGAGCTTCTGTCGCGCTATGGCTCGGACGAGGCAGGCGTCAACCTCGACAAGCTCGGCGGCGTGGCCTGGCAGGCGAGGAAAGCACGGCTGAAGGAGCGCGTGCGCGAAATTGCCAACCAGCTCATCAAGACCGCCGCCCAGCGCGAGTTGCGCGATGCCGATGTGATTAGCTTGCCCGACGGCCTGTACGACGAGTTCGCCTCGCGCTTTCCCTACGAAGAGACCGAAGACCAGCTCAACGCCATCGATGCAGTGCTGCGCGATCTTGCCCGCGGGCGCCCGATGGACCGGCTCATCTGTGGCGACGTTGGTTTCGGCAAGACCGAAGTTGCGTTGCGGTCGGCCTTCGTGGCCGTGATGGCAGGCAAGCAGGTGGCCGTGGTGGTGCCGACCACGCTGCTGGCGCGTCAGCACTTCGCCACTTTCACTGCCCGCTTCAAGGGCTTGCCGGTTCGCATCGAACAGGCCTCGCGGCTGGTTGCCCGCAAGGACATCAACGAAGCCAAGAAGGGCCTCGCCTCGGGCGACGTCGACATCATCATCGGTACCCACGCGCTGCTGGCCGAGGACGTGAAGTTCCGTGAGCTTGGCCTGCTGATCATCGACGAGGAGCAGCACTTCGGCGTGAAGCACAAGGAAAAGCTGAAGGAACTGCGCTCCAACGTGCACGTGCTGACGCTGACTGCCACCCCCATCCCGCGCACGCTGCAACTGGCGCTGTCGGGCGTGCGGGAGCTGTCGCTCATCACCACGCCGCCGCTGGACAGGCTTGCTGTGCGCACCTACATCTCGCCGTTCGATCCGGTGATCATCCGCGAGACGCTGCTGCGCGAGCTCTATCGCGGCGGCCAGAGCTTCTACGTCGTACCGCGCATCTCCGACCTCGAGGACATCAGCACCTTCCTCAAGGAGCAGGTGCCGGAGGTGAAGGTTGCGGTGGCCCACGGCCGCATGGCGCCAACCGAACTCGACGACATCATGACCGGATTTTATGACCGGCAATACGACGTGCTGCTGGCCACGACCATCATCGAGTCCGGTCTCGACATTCCGACCGCCAACACGCTGATCGTGCACCGGGCAGACATGTTCGGCCTTGCCCAGCTCTACCAGATCCGCGGCCGTGTGGGCCGGTCCAAGCAACGTGCCTATGCGCTGTTCACCGTGCCTGGCAACAAGCCGCTCACTGAGGGTGCGGAGAAGCGGCTCAAGGTGCTGCAATCGCTCGATTCACTTGGCGCAGGCTTCACGCTGGCGAGCCACGACCTCGACATTCGCGGCGGTGGCAACCTGCTGGGCGAAGAACAGTCCGGCCACATCAAGGAAGTCGGCTTCGAGCTTTATCAGCATATGCTTGAAGAGGCGGTTGCCTCGCTTCGGTCGGGCGACCTCGAGGTGGCCAGCGACGGGCAGTGGTCGCCGCAGATCAACGTCGGCACCTCGGTGCTGCTGCCGGAAGAATTCATCCCGGACCTTCAGGTACGTCTCGGTGTGTACCGGCGCCTTGCCGACCTGCCGTCGCAGGAGGATCTGGATGGCTTCGCCGCCGAGTTGCAGGATCGCTTCGGCCGGTTGCCGGAGGAGGTGAAGCACCTCATCGACATCGTGTCGATCAAGCTTCTGTGCCGGACCGCCAACGTGTCCAGCATCGAGGCGGGGCCGAAGGGTGCGGTGTTCCAGTTCCGCGATGGCAAGTTCCCCAACCCGGAAGCGCTGGTGCAGTGGATCAACGACCAAGGCAGCCGTGCCAAGATCCGGCCCGACATGAAGCTGGTCATCATCCGCGACTGGGAAACGCCTGCCGACCGGCTGAACGGCACCCGGCAGTTGATGCAGACCCTGGTGAAACTGGCGCAACCGTCATAATTCCGTACTGTCTGCGGTCAATTCTGCGGTCATGTACGACCTATTTCCGCTATGGCGCCTCTGGTTCAATCATCAACGCATGATGGCTGACGCCGCGATGACCATCTGGCATCGCTCGGCGCGCGCCATGCAGGGTCATTTGTTGCCGTCGGAAGCGTTCAGCATGGTAATGGAAAAGCCCCAGGCTGCGAGCGAGGCAGGGCTCAGGATGCTGCGCTCGATCAATCGCGGCAAGGCGGGCGCGTTGGACCTGGCGACCGTGGCGCTCAAGCCCTACAGCAAGCGTACACGCGCCAACGCAAGGCGGCTGGGCCGGAAAAGATAACTTTCAGGCATGCAACTGCAAGGTGCTGTACTGCACATCCGTGCTCGCCGGCGGCGTTCATCATCGGGCTCATTCAATATCTCTCGGGAAAGGGTCCGGAATGAAACTCAACATGATACCGTTGGCTGTCGTGGCTGCCGCCATCGTGTCAGCAGCAGGTGCGCCAGAGGTGCTGGCGGCTAGTGAACCGGTAATCGAGGTTAACTGCATCTGCAAGGAGCAGGGCGGCAAGCGGTACTAGGGACATGTGCATGTGACCGATGCCAACCGTGATGCGGTCGCGCAGTCGATCCGCGATGGCAATTGGGAACTCGGGGTCACAGTGCTGCTCAAGAGCGGTGACTGCAGCGCCACGGCAGCCAAGGCCGTCATGCTTCATGCATTCTGCAAGCCAGAAGAGCAGTTCACAGGTGAGCTCAAGCTGAAAATCAACTCGACTGGTGGCATTCCTCGCATAGACGACAAGCTGGACGAGGCCAGGTGGCCTCAGACCGGTTCAATCACCGTTGGCGGCAAACCCGCCAGGTAGCTCCTGCCGTCACGCATTGCCCGCGGGCAGGGCGCGCTCGCGGGCAACTTCCTGGATTGCCTGGGCGAGTACTTCCGGTTCGCGCGCACCCAGCACGGCGTAGCGGTTGCCGATGATGAACGCGGGAACGCCGGTCACGCCCATTTGCTGGATGCGGGCGATCTCGGCCTGGGTTTCGGCCTTGTCGGTATCGCCGGCGAGCAGATGCTCGACCACGGCGCGGTCGATGCCGGCGTCCACCGCCGCGTCAGCCAGAACTTTCGTGTCGGTCAGATTGGCGCCTTCGATGAAATAAAGCTGGAACAGCCGTTCCACCACTTCGTCCTGCAAGCCTTCAGCCATGGCCCAGCGGATAACGCGGTGTGCATTCAACGTGTTTGGCGAGACTTCGATCTTGCCGAACTCGAACGGAATGCTTTCTGCACGGCCTGCAGCACGCACCGGTTCATATATGCGTTCCGCGTCCGCGTCAGAGCCGAACTTGTTGCGCAGGTACTCCTGCCGGTCCATGCCGGTTTCAGGAATGGTGTGATCGAGCTGGAACGGCCGCCAGCGTACGTCCACGTCGATGCCGGGCAGCATCGCCAGCGCCTTTTCCAGCCGCCGCTTGCCGATATAGCACCACGGGCACATGACATCGGAAATCACGTCGATTTCGATGGGGCCGTCGTCTGCGGCGAGTGCTTCAGTCGTCATTGGCGTGATCCTTGCGCTGGTTCAGCAAGGAAGCGAGCGCCTTGCGCACGATCTTGCCGTTCGGCGTATGGGGCAGGGCGTCCACGAAGAACACCTGCTTGGGAACCTTGTAGCGCGCCAGCGACTGGGTTGCAAAATCGATGAGCCCGGTCTCGGTCAACATTGTGTGTTCGCGCCGGATAACGAAGGCCGTGACCAGCCGCATGCCGGGATTGAACTCGACCTCGGTCACGCCTGCCTGCAGCACGGCCGGATGGCGCATCAGCGCATTCTCCACCTCTAATGGCGAAATGCGGTAACCGAACGAGGTCATGACGTCATCGTTGCGGCCTTCATACCAGAGATAACCGTCATCGTCGAAGCGGCCAAGGTCGCCGCCGATGAACCAGTCGCCGCGCCACACCTGCTCGTTCTCTTCCGGCTTGTTCCAGTAGCCCAGCATCATGCCGGGATCGGAGCGGTGCACGGCGATCAGGCCCGTCTCGCCGGGCAGCAGCGGAGTCTCGTCGCCGTCCACGCGCAGGATCACCACGCTGCGGCCTTCCTGCGGTTTGCCAGGGCTGCCGGGCTTCGTCGGCACACTCGGCGATGACGAGACATAGGTGGAGATCTCGCTCATGCCGAGCGCTTCGTAGAGCGGGATGCCAGTGGTTTCGCGCCATTGCTGCATCAGTTGCGGCGATATCGCCTCGCCGGCGGTCAACCCGTGCCGCAGGCTGCCCATTGCGCCTGGCGACAGGCCGCCATCTGCCAGCATTTGCCGGTACAATGCGGGCACCGATGCCATGATCGTCGGATGCAGGTCTGCAATCAGCTTGAGCCAGATGCCACGGTCGCGCGGCCCCGTATAGACGATTGTCAATGCGCCGTTGGCCCACGGGTCGAACAGGCCGGTGCCCAATGTATAGGTCCAGTTGAAGGCGCCGGTGTGCAGCATGACGTCGTCAGGGCCGATGCCGTACCACCCCTGGTACATGGGACGCCGGCCCCACACGGCGCGCTGGGCATGGAGTACGCCCTTCGGCTGGCCGGACGTGCCGGAAGTGTAGACCATGTAGGCAGGCTGCCTGGCGGCGGTATCTGCCCAGGTGCCGCACGGACCGGTCTTGAAGGCCTTCAGGTCGCCCGGCCCAACCAGCCTGACGTGATCGGGCACGGGCGGAAGTTCCAGGCTCCCGTCGTGCACCACTGCAGCCGCGCCGCTGTCGCTGATCATGTAGGCGGCCTCCGAGGCCGACAGCATGGATGACGCCGGCACAGGAACCAGCCCGGCTGCATTGGCGGCGAAGAACACCGCCGCATAGTCGAAGCTGTTGCCCATGCGCAGGAAGACCCGGTCGCCCGTTGACAGGCCGAGCAGATCGAAGGCCGAGGCAATGCGCAGTACGGCATCCTCGATTTCGGCATAGGTCAGGCGCTGATAACCTGTTCCGTCAGCTATGGTGAGGGCCACCTTGTCAGGCGTGTGCCGGGCAGAAGCGGCAATGCAGTAGCGGGCGAGGTTCAACCGGGCAGGCGGCAGTTCGCCGGTAAAGCCTTGTGTCATTTGGCGGCGATCCAGCCGGTCTCCGTGCGGAAACCGTAAAGCGATGGCGTTTCCGGGCGCTGCACCTGGTTCCACCGGGCAACCCACTGGCCTGGCGAATGGAACAGTTGCAGCACGTAGTGGCCTTCCAGCAGCAGCCGGTCCAGTCCGCGTGCGGCATCCTCGAACGAGGCCTTTTCACGCGCAGCGAGCAGTTCGGCGATCATCTTGTCGATGGCCGGATCGTCGGCGCCCATATAGTTGCGGGTGCCGTCCTGGGTGCGCCCCGCGCTGCCCCAGTAGAATGTCTGCTCGTTGCCCGGTGACAGCGAGTTGTACCAGGTGAACGGGATCATGTCGAAATCGTAGGTATTGAGGCGGCGCTGGAACTGGGCCGAGTCCACTTGCCGGATGGTGATCTCCACCCCGATGACCTTCAGCATCCGCTGCCAGGCCAGCGCAATGCGCTCCTGCTGGCGGCTTGCGACGGCGATCTCGAAGGCCAGCGGCTGTCCATCGGCATTGACCAGTTGCCCGGCAACCGCCTTCCAGCCGGCGTCGTTCAGAAGCTTCAACGCCTGGCGAAGGTTGTTCCGGTCGCGGCCCGATCCGTCCGACTGGGGCAGGTGATAGGTGCCATCAAGGATGGTCTCGCGAATGTCTGCGCCGGCACGGGCCAGCATGTCGCGCTCGTTCTGTGTGGCCGGTTGCCCGATGGCGCTCAGTGCCGAGCCGGAAAAGAAGCCCTCGGTGCGCGCCATCTTGGAGTGGAACAGGTTGTCGTTGATCCACTTGAAATCGAAGGTATGGATCAGTGCCTCGCGCACCCGCTTGTCGGCAAATACGGGCCTGCGCGTATTGAATACCAGCGACCATGCCGGATTGGGCACCCCCATGGCGATCTCTTCCAGTGTCACCGGCTGGTCCTTCAGATCGTCATAACCGACCGCCCAGCGCGAGGCGTCGGTCTCGAAGCGGAGCATGGCCTCGCCCTTCTTGAACGCTTCGAATGCGCCTTGCATGTCCCGGTAATAGTCGAAACGGATGGTGTCGTAGTTGAACTGGCCGCGGGCCGATGGCAGGTCCCTTGCCCAGTAATCCGGGTTGCGGCGGTAGATCACGTGGTTTCCGGCGTCGATGGTGTCGAACACGTAGGGGCCGGAACCGACCAGCTTGTCCAGTGTGGTCTGCTCGAAGTCCTTGCCCTCCCACAGGTGCTTCGGCAGCACCGGCATCAGGCCGAGAATGAGCACCAGTTCGCGGTCGCCTGGTTCGAGTTGCATCCGGATGGTGCGTTCGTCAGGCGTCTCGACCTTCGTCACCTTTGCATAGTAGGTCCGGTGATTGGGCCGGCCATGATCGCGCAACGTCTCCAGCGAGAACACCACATCATCGGTCAGAATGGGTTCACCGTCGGAGAACTTCGCCTTGGGGTTCAGCCGGAACGTCACCTCGGTGCGGTCATCGTTCACGTCGATCGTTTCCGCAACGTGGCCGTACAGCGTGAACGGCTCGTCGCGAGAGCGCATCAGCAGGCTTTCGAACACGTAGTCGCGCACGCCCCACACGGCCTGGCCGCGGATGATGAACGGGTTGACGCTGTCGAAGCTGCCGACCAGCGCCTCGCGGTAGGCGCCGCCCTTGGGCGCATCCGGATTCACATACGAAAAGTGGGTGTAGTCCGGCGGCAGGGCCGGTTCACCCTGCATGGCGATGGCATGCTTCGGCTCAGCCTGCGCGGGCAGCCATGCTACGGCAAGCGCAAGTACAAACCAGATCAGTGTGGCGAGGCGTTTCATGCCGTCATCTAGATCGGGATTCGCCCGGAAAATCGAGCCTTGCCGTCGGGCCCGCAGCAGCCAGCACGTCAATGGGCTGCAATCTGGCGCGGCAGGTAAGCGTGCCGGTCCGGGTCATAGGTTTCGAAGAAATCTGATATCTGCGGGTGACGCACCGGGCTGTTGGCGTCATCCACCAGCAGGTTCTGCTCGGAAACGTAGGCGATGTACTCGGTTTCCTCGTTTTCTGCGAGCAGGTGATAGAATGGCTGGTCCTTCGACGGCCGGATTTCCTCGGGGATCGAGTTCCACCATTCCTCGGTGTTGTTGAAGGTCGGATCAACGTCGAAAATGACACCACGAAACGGGAACAGGCGGTGTTTCACCACCTGTCCGATGCCGAATCGCGCCTGCCTGTTGATCGTTGCCATAGGACATTAAATGCATCCAAATGCGTCGGGTTTCAAGCGGATGCCAATAAAATTCACCTGAACAGCGTGTCAACTCAGGCCGTATTCAGCAGCCTTGCCGGGGTCCTTCGCAGCCACCAGACGGGCAAGATCCGCAATCACCTTTGCCTGCTTCCAGGTGGCATCGTCCTGCATCTTGCCGTCGATCATGACGGCGCCCATGCCGTCAGGCATTGCCTCGAGGATGCGCAGCGCGAACTTCACTTCCTCCGCGTCGGGCGAGAACACCCGCTTGGCGATCTCGACCTGCGTCGGGTGCAGTGACCAGGCGCCAAGGCAGCCTTGCAGGAACGCATTGCGGAACTGCGCTTCGCATGCATCCGGATCCGAGAAATCTCCGAACGGACCATAAAGCGCCTTGATGCCATTGGACTGGCAGGCGTCTACCATCTTTGCGACGGTGTAGTGCCACAAGTCCTGCTGGAAGAAGGCGCGCGCCGCGCTGTCACGGGTGCCGAAACCGCCGGCGTCCGCCAGCACGCCATATGCCGGGTGCCCGCCACCAACGCGGGTGGTTTTCATGCCGCGCGAGGCGGCAAGGTCTGCCGGGCCAAGCGACATGCCGTGCATGCGGGGTGATGCGGCGGCGATCTCCTCGACGTTCTTCACGCCTTGCGCGGTTTCGAGAATGGCATGGATCATGATCGGCTTCTTGATGCCGGCCCGTGCCTCGAGCTGCGCCAGAAGCTGGTCGAGATAGTGAATGTCCCAAGCACCTTCGACCTTGGGCAGCATCATCACGTCGAGCTTGTGGCCGGCCTCCAGCACCACCTTGGTGATGTCGTCCAGCGCCCACGGGCTGTTTAGGCAGTTGATACGGGTCCACAGGCCGGTCTGGCCGTAATCGTGCGTCAGCGCCATTTCGATGAACCCGTCGCGCGCGGCTTCCTTGGCGTCGGCGGGAATGGCGTCTTCGAGGTTGCCGAGTATCACGTCCACCTGTGAAATCAGGTCCGGCACCTTGGCCCGCATCTTTTCGATGTGCGGCGGCAGAAAGTGGATCATCCGCTCCAGCTTCACCGGCACCTCGCGCATGGGTTCGGGCGCGCCGATGGCAAGCGGCTTGTAGAACTGGCTGGGGAGTTTCATGGGTCACTTCCGCTGAGCTTGATATTGTTGCGATGCAACATGAATAGGTGACTGGAGCCGGGGCGGCAATGCTTCATTCGCATTGTTGCGCGAAGCGGCATTGGTGGTTACACGGAACGCACGTTGCACCCTCCAATCGATCACCGGCACACAATGACAGACGATAAAACCGTTCAGCCCTTGAGCGGCATCAAGGTTCTCGATTTCTCGACCCTGCTGCCGGGGCCGTTGGCGACGCTGTTTCTTGCTGAGGCAGGTGCGGAGGTGATCAAGATCGAACGGCCGGGAGACGGCGAGGAAATGCGCCACTACCAGTCGAAGTGGGGGCGGGATCCGGTCAATTTCGCAATGCTCAACCGGGGCAAGAAATCGCTCGCGCTGGACCTGAAATCGCCGCGTCACCTGGAATTCCTGATCCCGCTGATCGAGGAAGCCGACATCATTGTCGAACAGTTCCGCCCTGGCGTGATGGAGCGGCTTGGACTGCACTTCGAAGCGGTGAAACTCATCAACCCGCGCATCATCTATTGCTCGATCACCGGCTATGGCCAGACCGGCGGCAACGCCATGAAGGCAGGCCATGACCTGAACTACATAGGCGATGCAGGTCTGCTGGCGCTCAGCATGGGGCCGGATGTGCAGCCTACCGTGCCGCCCTTCCTGGCGGCTGACATTGCCGGCGGCAGCTATCCGGCGGTGGTCAACATTCTGTTGGCGCTTCTGCAACGCGAAAAGACCGGCCAAGGCACCCACATCGACATCGCCATGACCGACAACCTGTTCATGCTGATGTGGTGGGCCATCGGACAGGGGCTGGTGACAGGCAACTGGCCCGGTAACGGCACGTCGCAATTGACTGGCGGGTCACCGCGCTACAAAATCTACCCGACGGCGGATGGGCGTCATGTGGCGGTTGCAGCACTCGAACAGAAGTTCTGGGACCGCTTCTGCGACGCAATAGGCCTGGCCGAGGTCTTCCGCAAAGACGAGGTGGATCCGGTCGCAACCACCGCTGCGGTCGCGGCCCTCATTTCCGGGCAGCCATCAGAGTACTGGAGCAGGGTGCTGCCAGAGGCGGACTGCTGCTGTTCCATCGTGCGCACGCTGGACGAGGCCATGCGCGACCTCGCGTTTCATGAGCGTGGCGTGTTCGACCATACGTTGGTCAACGAGGACGGCGATACGCTGCCCGCCACGCCGGTGGCCGTGGCACCGCAATTCCGGGGTGATCCTTCGGTGGACAGATCGGCGCCTGCGCTGGGCGCCCACAATGACATCCTGCTGGGCAAGGGAAAGTAACCGGCTTCAGCCCCGCATCGCCCTCGGCAGCGGACCGGGCGGGTTGAGCCCCTCCAGCATGGCGCGCTTGCGCAAGGGCGGCACGTGCTGGAGCAGCGTCATGCCGGCGGCGCGGGCCGCGTGCAGCGGGAAGAACTCCGACATCAGCGAGCGGTTGAGCGTGTCGATGACTGCCTGACGCGGGACGACATCGCCGCGGCGGCGCTCGTCATAACCCGCAAGCAGCTTCCCCGAACCGGGGTCTTCGTCCATCCGGATCGCATCGGTGATGGTGTCGGCGGCGAACGCCGCATCGCGCAGGCTCATGTTGAGGCCCTGCGCGCCGATGGGTGGCACCACGTGGGCAGGCTCGCCCACCAGCATCAGCCGGTTGGTGGCAAACTTGCGGGCAGTCAGACCCTGCATCGGGATGACAGCCGGAGTGGACACGTCCGTCACCAGACCCAGTTCACCGTGCATTTCAAGCTGCAGCCGGGAGGCAAGATCATCCGGCGTCAGCGCCATGATGGCATCCACGTCTCCAGGCTTTACCAGCCAGACAAGGCTGGAGCGATTGCCGGGCAGTGGCACCGTCGTGAACGGGCCGGTCGGTTTGTGAAACTCGATGGATACGCCCCGATGCGGCGTCGAGTGGGCAAAACTCAATGCCAAGGCGGATTGGTCGTAGCGCCACTCGGTTGTGGCGATGCCCGCGCCTGCACGCAACACCGATTGCCGCCCGTCCGCCGCGATCGCCACCGGTGCAGACAGCGTGTCGCCTGAATCGAGCGAGACCAGGGCCTCGCTCCCCTGGCAGCGGTAAGCGGAAACCCTGGCATCGATCAGCCTGACGCCTGCCTCGACGGCTGCTGCATGCAGCGCTGCCGTCAGCCGGTCGAGGGGAATGTTCCAGCCAAACGGTTCCTCGCCCAGTTCACGGTGCGAGAAATTGACCGTTGGTGCCGCGAAAACGGAGCCGGTGTCGTCGACCAGCCTGAGGGTTTCAAGTGGGGCCGAGGGGGACTTGAGGTCGTCCGTCCACACGCCAACCGCTTCAAGCAGGCGCATCGAAGGCTGCATCAGCGCCACGGTGCGGCGGATCGCGTCGCCGGTCTCCGGCGGCGTTTCTGCGCCGGGCGACACCAGTGCCACGCGGCACCGGCCATGCGCCAGCAGGCAGGCCGCTGACAGGCCTGCGGGACCTGCGCCGGCGACGATGACGTCATATGCGGAAGGTTTGTTCATGGTCTGCACTATTGCTGCATTGCGCGCGCCTTTGCCAGTGGGCAAACTGCAGCAGTTTCTGGGAGGCGCGGATGGATTATACCGACATCAGGCTCGACATCGCGGACGGCGTGGCACGGATCACGCTCAACCGGCCGGACAAGCTCAATTCCACGCGCCGGCAGATGCATGCCGAACTGCGCGTCGCCATTGACGAGATCGAGGCAAAGGCATGCCGCGCCGTGCTGCTGACCGGCGAGGGCAGGGCGTTCTGCGCGGGCCAGGACCTGTCGGACCTGCGCATGGACGGCCCGGACGAGATACGTGAGATCCTCGACAATGATTTCAACCCGCTGGTCCGGCGCATTCGCGACTTGCCCATGCCGGTCGTGTGCGCGGTGAACGGCATTGCGGCCGGAGCCGGTGCCAACCTCGCGCTGGCCTGCGACATCGTGCTGGCGGCGCGGTCTGCGTCGTTCCTGCAGGCGTTTACGAAGATCGGCCTCATTCCCGACGCTGGGGGAACGTGGACACTGCCCCGGCAAGCAGGAGAAGCGCGCGCCAAGGGCCTTGCCATGCTTGCCGAGCCGCTGCCGGCGGAAAAGGCGCTGGAATGGGGTCTGATCTGGCAGGTGTGCGATGACGACAAGCTGATGGACGAGGCATCTGCGCTGGCGGCCAGGCTGGCCAGGCAGCCAACACGGGCATTTGCGCTGATAAAACAGGCAATTAACGCGTCGTCTTCATATGGGTTTTCCGAGCACCTGGACGTCGAGGCCCGGTTGCAGGCGGAAGCCGCCACCACGCACGACTACAACGAGGGCGTGGCGGCGTTTCTGGAGAAGCGAAAGCCTGTGTTCAAGGGCGAATAACGGCTCAGGCGGGCGGCATGGTGGCCATCATCGACGGGCGCTTGGCAAATCCTTCGTAGAATGCCGCAAGGTTGGGCCGCGTATCGCACCAGCCCATGTCGCCATAGCGGAAGTCCAGGTAGCCTAGCATGCAGGCCACCGCGATCGAACCGCAGTTGACGTTGGACAGTTCGCTCTTCCAGTTGGCTTCCAGATCGTCCAGTGCAGCGGCAATGCGCGCCTGCTGGCGGCTGATCCAGTCGGCCCAGCGCTTTTCTTCCGGGCGAAGGAAGGTCTCGTAGCGCAGCGCCACGCCGGTATCCATCACACCAACCGCCAGCGACTGCAAGGTGAGCATGCGGAACCGCTTCACCGGTTCGTCGGGCAGGATCTCCTTGTCGCCGGCGTGGTGGCAGAGGTACTCGCAGATCACCCGGCTGTCATGGATGGCGGTGCCATGATCGGTGACCAGTGCCGGAATGCGGCCAAGCGGATTGTCTGCGGAAACACCGCCATGAACCTTGATCGGCAGGAATTCGCCGGTCGGCACATCCTCGATCTGGTCCCTTATGCCCAGTTCATTGGCGGTGACGGTGACCATGCGCACGAAGGGCGAGGCGGGGTTGAAGTGCAGTTTCATCAGGGCGCTCCCGGAAATGTAGTTGATTTGCCACATTTGTAAAGGACGGTCCGCATGGGCGGCAAAGGAAATCCTGCGCGTCGGCCGATTTTTTCTGGACGCAGCAGCTTACAATAGGTCAAATCTTCAAGACCCTGCACTCAAGGTGCATCACAACTAGGAGGCCAAACATGGGTATCTGGGATTTCGTCAAGAGCGCAGGCAAGGCGCTTGGCATCGGCAAGGAAGACACGCCGCCGAGTGCAGATGATTTGAAGAAGGAACTCGACAGCTACAAGCTTGGCACGGAGAAGGTGAAGGTCGAGGTTGACGGCGACAAGGCCATCGTGACCGGCGACGTGGCGGACCAGTCGGTGCTGGAAAAGGCCATCATTGCCGTGGGCAACACGCTTGGCATTTCCAAGGTCGAGAGCAAACTCACTGCGCCGGCCCAGAAGGACCCGGTGTTCTATACGGTGAAGAAGGGCGACAACCTCTGGAAGATCGCCGAAAAGCACTACGGCAAGGGCAAGGGTGCCAAGTACAACGTGATCTTCGAGGCCAATACGCCGATGCTGAAGCACCCGGACAAGATCTATCCCGGCCAGGTGCTGCGCATTCCCGAACTTGAAGGCTGATTTCTCGTCAAGCCAGACAAGCAAAAACCCCGGCCAGTTGAGCCGGGGTTTTCAGTTCGCAGGGACCTGTGCGCGGATCAGCTTGCGCGGCGCAGGTTGTCGACCCGGTCGCGGGCGGAATTGCGCAGGGCTTCTTCCACCACTTCGTTGCTCTCCACTGTCTTGCCGACCGGGAACAGCGAGGCACCGGCCAGTTTCACGTGCGCCCAGGCGAAGGGCAGGCCGATGATGGTCACCGCGTTGGCCACGGCGAAGGTCAGGTGCATGACCGCCAGCCACCAGCCGGCCAGCACGAACCAGATGACGTTGCCCACCATACCGAGACCGCCGGTGCCGAGGTCCTCGCGGCCATATAGCTCGTCACGGGCGATCACATCACGCCCGAACGGCCACAGCGTGTAGTTGGCCAGCATGAAGCACGAACGCGCCCACGGCAGGCCCACGATGGTGATTGCGGCCAGAATGCCGACGAAGAACCACGCAATGGCAGACCAGATGCCGCCGAGCAGCAGCCACAAAATGTTCAGGATCAGGCGAACCATGATAATTCCTCCCCCGGTAATGTTAAGGTGCTTATCAGATAGGAAGGCGTCAGACGGGTTTCCAGTGGCAATCGGACTGACTTGCATGCGTCTGAAAACTGGCTCTTGCGACGTGGCGAAGCCCGGTTAGGCTTTCGACCCCATGAGCACAATCACTCCGTTCCAGATTCAAGTTCCAGATCAGAAGCTGGCTGATATCCGCGCCCGCGTTGCCGCCTTTCCCTGGCACGAAATGCCGGATGACGGCGGCTGGGAGTATGGCGCCAACCTAGACTACATGAAGGAGCTGTGCGCCTACTGGGTGGATCAATATGACTGGCGTAGGCACGAGGCAGCGCTCAACGGCTTCAAGCATTTCAAGGCGCCGGTTGACGGCATCGACCTGCATTTCATCCACGAGAAGGGGTCCGGCCCGAACCCCATGCCATTGCTGATTTCCCATGGCTGGCCGGGATCGGTGCATGAATTCATGGATGTCATCGAACCTCTGGCCCATCCGGAAAGGTTTGGCGGCAATGTGGAAGACGCCTTCGACGTGATTGCACCATCCTTGCCGGGCTTCGCATGGTCGGGGCGGCCGCCGCGGCCGTGGGGTCCGCGCCGCATGGCCCAGACCTTCAACGCGCTGATGACGAATACACTGGGTCACGACCGCTACCTGGCGCAAGGCGGGGACTGGGGCGGAGCGGTATGCTCGTGGCTGGGCTTCGATTACGCGCCCGCATGTAGCGCTATTCACATCAACATCCTGACCATGCGCGCGCCCGACGGCCCGCAAACGGATGAAGAGAAGGCGTGGGCCGAGCAGTTCAGGCGCGACCAGATCATGCAGGACGGCTATCGCACCCAGCAGGCCACCAAGCCGCAAACGCTCAGCTACGCCATGATGGACAGCCCCGTGGGCGTGGCCGCGTGGCTGGTCGAGAAGTTCAACGGTTGGTCCGACACCGTGGGCGACGACGTGGAAAGCGTCTACAGCAAGGACGATCTGCTTACCTCCGTGATGATCTACGTCACCACGCGCTGCTTCAACACGGCCTCATGGATCTATTACGGCCGGCGGGAAGAGGGCGGGCGCGTGCTGTCGCCTGAGGGGAAGCGGGTTGAGGTTCCCACCGCCTGCGCCCTGTTTCCGGCCGAGATGCTGGCCTGGTCACCCAGAAGCTACGTCGACCGCATCTACAACGTCGCGCAATGGAGCGAGATGCCTCACGGGGGCCACTTCGCGGCAATGGAACAGCCCGAATTGCTGATCGAGGATGTACGCAAGTTCGCCCGGAAACTGCGCGGGCAAGGCGTGCTATAGGCTTTCACGTATACATCCCGCCGCCGGTTGAGACCTGCGAGCGGATCATCGCCAGCGCCGTGTCGACAGCGGCCAGACGGATTTCGTCGCGGCCCAGGTCGCCATATTCCATGCGCACATGATGCGTGACCATGTCCTTGCGCGCGCAGGCGAAATGCACCAGCCCCACTGGCTTTTCCTTCGAGCCGCCGCCGGGTCCGGCAACGCCCGTCACCGACACGGCAATCTGTGCGCGGGAATGGCGCAGCGCCCCCTCGGCCATTTCGCGCGCCACCTGTTCCGACACTGCGCCGTGCTGCTCGATCAGCGCCATGGGCACGCCCAGCATTTCGGCCTTCGCCTCGTTGGAATAGGTGACGAAGCCGCGCTCCACCACGGCTGAAGAGCCTGCAATGCTGGTGAGTAGGCCGGCCACCAGCCCGCCGGTACAGCTTTCCGCCGTCGCCAGCATCAGCCGGCCGTCACGCAGCATGTCCAGCGTGTCCTTGGCCTCGATGATGAGCTGGCGGTCGAACATGGGTTTCAAGCCTTACTCCGGCAGGCGGATGGAGGCGGTGGCGGCGGCGGCAATACCTTCCTCGCGGCCGGTGAAGCCGAGCCACTCGGTCGTCGTGGCCTTCACCGAGACGCGGCCAACATCGATGCCGATGATTTTGGCAACGCTTTCGCGCATCGTATCGACATGCGGGCGCATCTTCGGCGCCTGGCAGATCAGCGTCAGGTCCACATGCGCGATCTGGCCGCCGCGGTCACGCACCATCTTCGCTGCGTGGTCGAGGAATATCCACGATTCCGCTCCCTTCCACTGCGGGTCGGTCGGCGGGAAGTGCTTGCCGATGTCGCCTTCGCTGAGCGCGCCATAGATAGCGTCGGTGATGGTGTGCAGCCCGACGTCCGCATCGGAATGGCCCTTCAGCTTCTTGGTGTGCGGAATCTTCACGCCACACAGGATGACGTGATCGCCCTCCTCGAAGGCATGGACGTCGTAGCCGTGGCCGACGCGGATATCAGTGAGCATGTGCATGTTTCCTGTCTTCAGCCGCTGGTCTGCCTCGCGCAGATCTTCGGCTGTGGTGATCTTCTTGTTCTCAGGTTTGCCGGGAACGATGGCGACGGCAAGCCCGGCCCACTCGGCGATGGAGGCGTCGTCGGTGAAATCGGTGCGGCCCGAGGCTGCGGCGGCTTCATGGGCCTTGACGATGTCCGCCATGCGGAAGCCCTGCGGCGTCTGCGCGCCCCACAGCCCGGCGCGATCGACCGTACCGGTGATGACGCCTGTTTCAACGCGCTTGAGCGTGTCTGCCACGGCGGTGGCTGGAATGCAGCCCGGAACGTCGTCGAGCTTCGCCAGGACGGCCGAAATGGTGGCAGCGTCGATGAAGGGTCGCGCTGCATCGTGGATGAGCACCTTGTCCGGGTTGGCAGGCGCTACGGCCTTGATGCCGTTGAATACCGATTCCTGCCGGGTCGCGCCGCCCTGAACCGGCTCGGGCAGGCCTGCAATCCCGGATACGGCCAGATCATACCGCGGGCGATGCCCTTCGCCGATCACGACTTGCACATGATTGACATCATCATGTGCAAGGAACGCCCGCAGCGTGTGCCGCAGCACCGGTTCGCCGCCAATGTTCTGGTATTGCTTGGGAATGTCGCCGCCCACGCGAAGCCCTGCGCCTGCGGCGACGATGATGACGGCGGTAGACATGGAATGATGACCGGCTGCGGTTGTTGGTGACGTGTCGAGGCCTGCTCTATCAGCCGCAGCACCGTTTGGGCAAGCACCTGAACGCTTTCGCAAAGTTCATGTTGCCATGCAGCATTTTCCTGATAGAGTGCCTGAAATTTATTCGAAACGGCAATGTGACTAATTAATGGGCATTCAGATCGGATCGCACGAGACCCGCAACCGGGTCTTTCTTGCTCCCATGTCGGGAGTGACGGACGAGCCGTTTCGCGTCTGTGCCCATGCGCATGGCGCCGGGCTTGTGGTGTCCGAGATGGTGGCCAGCGATGCACTGGTGAACGCGAGGCCGGACATGGTCCGCCGCGCGACAGGCGCAGGCAAGGTCAAGCCGTTCGTGCTGCAGCTGGCGGGCCGCGAGCCTGAGTGGATGGCGCGCGGTGCGGAACTGGCGCAGGAAATCGGCGCCGAGATCATCGACATCAACATGGGTTGTCCGGCCCGCGAGGTGGCGGGCAAGCTGTCGGGCTCGGCGCTCATGCGCGATCTTGACCACGCCGCGACGCTGATCGAGGCGACGGTGAAGGAAAGTGCCGTGCCGGTAACCCTCAAGATGCGGCTCGGCTGGGATCATGACTGCCTCAATGCACCGGAGCTTGCCAGGCGCGCCGAAGATCTGGGCGTGGCCATGGTCACCGTGCATGGCCGCACCCGCAACCAGTTCTACAAGGGCAGGGCGGACTGGGCGGCTATCCGCGCGGTGCGTGAGGCGGTTTCCATCCCGCTCATCGCCAATGGCGACGGAAAGACGCTGGACGACGTAAAGGCAATGCTCGAGGCATCCGACGCCGACGGCGTGATGATCGGGAGAGGAGCCTATGGCAGGCCGTGGTGGCCGGGCGTGCTGGCGGACATGCTGGACCCGGGAACTGGCCGGGCAGAACCGGACATCGCCGAACAGACGCGAATCGTGCGCGATCACTACAGCGCCGTGCTAGATCATTATGGCGAGGAACACGGGCTCAAGATCGGCCGCAAGCATATCGGCTGGGCCATCGAGCGCTGGTGCGAGGCTGACCTGATCGATCAGCCGGGCGCCAGCCACTGGCGTAATGCGCTTTTGCGCAATCCGCATTCTGGCGCGGTTCTGGCCGGGCTGGATGAACTTTCCGCCTCGCTGGCGGGTGCCGGCGGAGGGGGCAGGGCGGTAGCATGACCGAAATCATTCACCAGGACGCAGGCGCCATTCCGCTTTCGGCAGGGCTTATGTTGCAGTCCCTGCCAAGTCCCGTCGTTGCCATCGGTCACGACGGCAACGTGATCGAGGCCAACGCTGCTGCCGAGGAGTTCTTCTCCACCAGCCGGACTGCGCTTGGCCGGATGTCGCTCGACGACCTGGCGCCGTTCTCCAGCCCGCTGTTCTCCGCCCTTGAGAGGTTGCGCAACACCGGCACCACGCTGGCCGAATACGGCATCAAGATCGGCACGCCGCGTACCGGCGGTGAGCGTACGGTGGATATCCTGGCCGGCGTCGTGCCTGAGCAGCCGGGAAGCATCGTGGTGGTCATTCTTGAACGCTCCGTGGCGCAAGCCTTCGACCGGCAGTTCAACAATCTTCAAGCCGCCCGCTCGGTGTCGGGCATGGCCGCCATGCTTGCGCACGAGATCAAGAATCCGCTTTCAGGCATTCGTGGCGCGGCACAGCTGCTCGAGACCAATGCCTCTCTGGAAGACCGCGAGCTGACACGGCTGATCTGCAGCGAGACGGACCGGATAAGATCGCTCGTTGACCAAATGGAAGTGTTTTCCGACGAACGCCGGCCCGTGATGGAGCCGATCAACGTGCACACGGTGTTGGAGCATGTGCGCAAGCTGGCCGCCTCGGGGTTCGGCTCCAGCATCGAGTTCATCGAGCAGTACGACCCGTCGCTGCCGTACGTTGAAGGCAATCGCGACCAGCTGGTGCAGGTTTTCCTCAACCTGGTGAAGAACGCTGCCGAAGCCATCGAACGCCGCGACGTCAAGGGAAAGATCGCGCTGTCGACCGCCTATCGTCCGGGCATTCGCATGCAGGTCCAAGGCAGCGACAAGTCGGTATCGTTGCCGCTCGAGATCTGCGTTCGCGACAATGGCCCCGGTATTCCGGATGACCTTGTCAGCAGCCTGTTCGACCCGTTCGTGACGTCTAAGGAAAGTGGCCGCGGCCTCGGGCTGGCGCTGGTCGCCAAGCTGGTGCGCGATCACGGCGGCGTTGTCGACGCTGCAAATGTGAGTGACGGAACCTTGTTCCGGGTGTTGCTGCCGCTTTCAACCTCAAGCCAGACGGAGTTTGACGACTGATGACCACAGGAACGGTTCTGGTTGCTGATGACGATGCCGCCATCCGCACGGTTGTGACACAGGCGCTGACGCGAGCGGGGTATGCGGTACGCGCGGCAAGCAACGCTGCATCCCTTTGGCGCTGGGTAAGCGAGGGCGAGGGCGACGTCGTGCTCACCGATGTGGTGCTGCCTGACGAGAGCGGCTTCGACATCCTGCCGCGGATCAAGGCCAAGCGGCCACGTCTTCCGGTCATCGTCATGAGCGCGCGCAATACCATCATGACGGCAATCACGGCCAGCGAGCGCGGCGCCTACGACTATCTGCCCAAGCCGTTCGACCTGTCGGCGCTGGTCTCTACCATCGGCCAGGCGCTCGAGGATTCGCGCAAGAGTGACCAGCAAGCCGCCCCGCGGCAGCAGCCGGACGAAACCGAAAGCCTGCCCATCGTCGGCCGTTCGCAGGTGATGCAGGACATCTACCGGATCGTTGCGCGCATGACGCAGACTGACCTGACGGTGATGATCCAGGGCGAGTCAGGCACCGGCAAGGAGCTGGTCGCGCGCGCTCTGCACAACTTCTCGCGGCGCAAGGGAGCGCCGTTCGTGGCCATGAACATGGCCGCCATTCCGCGCGAGTTGATTGAATCGGAGCTGTTCGGCCACGAGAAGGGAGCCTTTACCGGCGCCGTGTCCCGCTATTGCGGCCGCTTCGAACAGGCCCACGGTGGAACGCTGTTTCTCGACGAGATAGGCGACATGCCGATGGAAGCGCAAACCCGGCTGCTGCGCGTGCTGCAGGAAGGCGAATACACCTCGGTTGGCGGGGTGCGCCCGATCAAGACCGACGTGCGCATCATCGCCGCCACCCACCGCGACCTGCAGCAACTGATCGGCCAGGGGCTGTTCCGCGAGGATCTTTTCTTCCGCCTGAACGTGGTGCCGATCCGGCTGCCTCCGTTGCGCGAGCGTGCGGATGACATTCCCGATCTCGTCAATCACTTCCTGAAGGAATGCGAACGCCAGGGCCTGCCGGGAAAATCATTCACTGCAGGCGCGCTGGATGCGCTGCGCAAGGCCCGCTGGCCCGGCAACGTGCGCGAGCTCGAGAACTTCATCAACCGGCTCTGTGCCATGCACGTCGGCGACGAGATTACCGCGCAGGCCGTCGAACAGGAATTTGCCGCCCAGAACGCACCGGTACCCGATGCCCGCGTGAGTTCGGCGGCGACGCTGTCTGAATTCGTGGAGAATCACCTGGCCAAGTACTTCGGCGGGTTCCAGCCGGACTTGCCCCCGGAAGGCCTTTATCACCGCATCATCAAGCAGGTGGAGGCGCCGCTCATAAATGCCAGCCTGGCGGCGACCAGCGGCAACCAGATCAGGGCTGCCAGCCTGCTGGGCATAAACCGCAATACCTTGAGAACCCGGATCAAGGAGCTGGGCTTGAGCGTGGTCAGGACGCCCGGATCGCGAAAGTAGTCCAGACGGCAAGACTGGCATCGCAAGGGCACGCCCGTGGAAAACCCTGGCCTCCGGTTTGCCTGGTGTCACATATATGCCACAATACTGTTGCGATTGTGCAACAAGTGTTCCGGGGAAATGAACAACTTCACTGGCAAGAAGCGCTTGGGTCTTCATGACAGCGGTCACGGACATTCCCGACACGTCGGCAATCGCTGACCGGGCGGCAACCGCCCGCGACACGGTTCTTGACAACAAGTGGGTCAACTGGGCGGGCCTCGGGCTCGCGTCGGTAGCGCTTGCGCTGGGCCTTGGCACGTATCTTTATCTCACCGGGCTGATGCCGGTCGAGCCGGAGGCCGAGACCGGGCGCTCGCTGCTGATTGCAAATCTCGCACTTCTGGTGGTGATGGCTGGTCTGATCGGCTGGCAGGTGACGCGCCTGGCCCGCGCGCGGATGAAGGGTGTTGCCGGCTCGGGGCTGCACATCCGCATCGTGACGTTACTGTCGCTGTTTGCCGTGCTTCCGGCGATCGTGGTCGCGGTGTTTGCAACGGTCACCCTCAGCCGCGGGCTAGACACGTGGCTTTCCGGCAAGACCGAGGCGATTGTCCTGTCGGCTGAAGGGGTTGCGGAAGCCTACATCAAGGAAAACATGGAGGTTGCCCGCTCCGACACTGCATTCATCGCCAATGAGCTCAACCAGCGCGCAGATGAATTCAACACCAATCGCGATGCCCTGATACGTCGCATCGCGACTTACGGTGCGGTGCGTGGCCTTGCCGGCCTGTTCGTGATGAACCCGTCCACGAAGGAAGTCATCATCTCGGCCACCGCCAATAAGATGGTGAAGTTCCGGCCCCCGTCTGCCGATGATATTGCCCAGGCCACGACCGGCGAGATGGTGCTGCGGCGGCCGGAGCGCGGCGGCAATGTAATCCGCGCACTGATGCGGCTGGACAAGCTTGAAGGCAACTACCTCTATCTCTACCGGCTGGTGAACCCGGAAGTTATCAGCCAGCTGGAAAAGACCAGGTCGCAGCGGCAACAGTTTGCCGAACTGATCGCTCAGCGTGAAGCGCTTACCCTGAATTTCGCGGCACTGTTTGCCGGCCTCGCCATGATCTTCCTGATGTCGGCCATTCTGCTCGGCCTGATGTTCTCGAATCGCCTGGTCGAGCCGATCGTCAGCCTGGTGACGGCGGCGCGGCGGGTGAGCTCGGGCGAGTTCGACACCAAGGTCTCGACGCGGCAGGCGACCGGCGACCTGGCCACGCTCGGGCAAACCTTCAACCAGATGACCGAGAGGCTGAAGAGCCAGCGCCAGGAACTGGTTGCCGCAAACGACACCCTAGATGAACGCCGCCGCTTCATGGAGGCGGTGCTGCGTGGCGTGAGCGCGGGTGTGATCGGTCTCGATCCCGACGGCGTGATTACGCTGTCAAACCGGTCTGCACTCGAACTGCTCGAACTGGGCAGCGACCCGCTTGTCGGCAAGCAGGTCGCCGATGTGTTCGGCGAGGCGCTCCCGATCTTCAGCAAGGCACGGATCCGTAACGACGGCTTCGCCGAAGGCAGCGTGACGCGACGGGTCGGCGACCAGGAGCGAAGCTTCATGGTGTCGGTGACGACCGAGCAAAGCGATGCCGGCGTCGACGGTTACGTACTGACGTTCGACGACACCACGGAGCTGGTGTCGGCGCAGCGCAACTCCGCCTGGGCAGATATCGCGCGGCGTATTGCGCACGAGATCAAGAATCCGCTCACCCCGATCCAGCTCTCGGCTGAACGGCTGCGCCGCAAGTACGGTGACCAGATCACCGGGGACAGGACGGTATTCGACCAGTGCACTGACACCATTGTGCGCCAGGTCGGCGACATTGGCCGCATGGTCGATGAATTCTCCTCGTTCGCCCGCATGCCCAGTGCCCAGCTTGAGCTGAACGATCTGACGGCACTGGTGCGCGAGGCGCTGGTGCTGCAAAAGGCAAGTGACGAAACACTGCAGTTCGAAACGCAGTTTCCTGATGAACCGGTCATGCTCAAGCTTGACCGCCGTCTGGTGAACCAGGCCATGACCAACCTGGTCAAAAACGCGCGCGAATCGATAGAGACGCGGCTGCAGAAGGAGCCGGAAGAGCCCGGCGCAATCCGCATCGAGGTGGATACCGAACGGTCCGACAAGGTGACGGTCCGGGTAATCGACAATGGCATTGGATTGCCGCAGGAGAACCGGTCGCGGCTGACCGAGCCGTACATAACCACACGCGAGAAGGGCACCGGCCTTGGCCTGGCCATCGTCACGCGGATCATGGAAGAACACGGCGGTCGCCTGATGCTGAGCGATGCGCCTGCGTCGTTTCACGATGGCAGGGGAGCGTGCGTGAGTCTCGAGTTTCCTGCCCGCAGCGGCGATGCCGACGCGGTAGTTGATCACGGGGGTGATAACCAGAGTGAAGACACACACTCCACGGAAGGCAGTTCGTAATGGCAGCAGACATCCTGATAATTGATGACGAACGCGACATCCGCGAACTCATCGGCGGCATTCTGGAGGACGAGGGTTATGAGGCCCGGCTGGCCGGTGACAGCGACAGCGCGCTTTCGGCCATTGCCGAGCGGCGCCCATCGATGGTGGTGCTGGATATCTGGCTGCAGGGATCGAAGCTGGATGGTCTCGATCTTCTTATAGAGATCAAGCAGTTGCACGCTGATCTTCCAGTCGTGATCATCTCCGGACACGGCAATATCGAAACCGCCGTTTCCGCAATCAAGCGCGGCGCCTACGAATACATCGAGAAGCCGTTCAAGGCGGACAAGCTGGTGCACGTCGTGGGCAGGGCGCTGGAGACGTCGCGGCTCAAGCGCGAGAACCAGATCCTGCGCAACCTGTCCGGCGAAAGCTCGGAAATGGTAGGGTCTTCAAATGTGATGAAGCAACTGGTGCAGGCGCTGAAACGGGCCGCGCCAAGCAATGGCAGGGTGATGCTGTCCGGCCCCATGGGTGCGGGCAAGGAACTGGCTGCCCGCTGCCTTCATACATGGTCATTGCGAGCAGAAGCTCCATTCGTTGTTCTGCCGGCCGCCACCATGCTGCCCGAGCGCATGGAGGAAGAGCTGTTTGGCGTCGAGGACCAGACCGGCAAGGTGGTCCGGGTAGGCAAGCTCGAGGAGGCCCATGGCGGAACGCTGTATCTCGACGAGGTGGCGGACATGCCGGTGGAGACGCAGAGCAAGGTCCTGCGCGTGCTGCTTGACCAGACTTTCGTGCGCGTAGGAGGCGCAAAGCCGGTCAAGGTTGACGTGCGCATCGTGTCGTCCACGGCGCGCGACCTGAATGCCCTGATCAAGGCCGAGGTCTTCCGCGAGGATCTGCTCCACCGGCTCGCCGTGGTGCCGATCAAGCTGCCTTCGCTGCACGAGCGGCGCGAAGACATTCCCCAGCTGGTTACGCATTTCGCGGCACTTTATTCATCGCAAACCGGCCATCCTCCGCGGCAGTTCGCCGATGACGCACTTGCCGCCATCCAGACCATGGACTGGTCGGGCAACGTGCGGCAGCTGAAGAACTCGGTCGAGCGGCTGCTGATCATGACAGGCGGCGAGGCCGATCAGCCGATCCGCGCTGCCCACCTGCCAGGCGACCTGACGGGCGCAGCCGATAGCGGTGGTACGGGCCTTGAAACCCTGATGTCGCTGCCGCTGCGCGAAGCACGCGAACAGTTCGAGTCCGACTATCTGCGGGCGCAACTCAGCCGGTTCGGCGGAAACATCTCCCGCACGGCCTCCTTTGTCGGAATGGAGCGCTCGGCCCTGCACCGCAAGTTGCGGGCACTGGACATCAGCATCGGTGACAAGGATGAATCGCCTGCCGATCGGATTGCCGCGGCATCTGCATAACCGCGCTATGACTTGTTTTTGATGGCGTCATGGAGCATTGTCGCGCCAGTTTGAGGGGCCGGCGGATCAGGCAATACGGTAACGGGCAGACCGGATGAAAATCATTATCTGCGGGGCGGGGCAGGTCGGACGCGGTATTGCGGAACGGCTTGCTGTCGAGAACCACGACGTTACCGTGATCGATATTTCCAGTGAACTTGTCGGAGCCATTTCGGCCAATACCGACGTGCGCGGCATCGTGGGCCACGGCTCGCACCCGGACGTGCTCAACGAGGCAGGCGCTGCCGAAGCCGACATGATCATCGCCGTGACCTTCGTCGACGAGGTCAACATGATGGCCTGCGAAGTGGCCAAGGCATTGTTCAACATTCCGACCCGGGTGGCGCGCGTGCGCGACCAGTCCTATCTGATGCCGCAGTACGCCAGCCTGTTTACCCGCGAGAACACGGCGGTTGACGTCGTCATTTCGCCGGAAGTGGCGGTCGGTGAGATGGTGCTGCGCCGGCTGGCGCTGCCCGGCGCATTCGAGGCGATCTACTTCGTAGATGAGAAGGTGCTGACGCTCGGCATTAAGATCGAGGAAGACTGCCCGGTCATCAATACCTCCCTGTCGCAGCTTTCGGGCCTGTTCCCCGACCTGAATGCGGTCGTGTGCGGCATCGTGCGCGACGGCAAGCTGTTCGTGCCTCACTCAGGCGACCAGATGCTGCCGGGCGACCGTGTCTACGTCATCAGCGACCGGACCCAGGCCAACCGCGTGCTGGCCCTGTTCGGGCACGAGGAACGCCCGGCGCGCCGGGTTCTGATCGGCGGCGGCGGTACAATCGGCACCTACGTTGCGCGCAAGCTTGAAGAACGTGACCCGCACATCAAGGTCACCATAATCGAGTACAACCTTGCCCGTGCCGAACAGGTGGCGGACGAACTGGACAACGCGGTGGTCCTGCATGGTTCTGCGCTCGACGCTACCTTGTTGCAGGAAGCCGAGATCGCCCGCACCGAGACCTACATCGCGCTGACAAACGACGACAAGGTGAACGTGCTGTCGGCAATGCTGGCCAAGCAGCATGGCGCGGCGACGACGTCGTGCCTGGTGACCAGCCTGGATGCCCGGCCACTGGTTTCGCCGCTCGGCATCGACTCCTATATCGATCCGCGTTCAGTCACTGTCTCCTCGATTCTGCAGCATGTCCGCCGCGGCCGCATTCGTGGCGTTCACGGCGTTGAGGCGGGCGAAGGCGAGGTCGTCGAGGCCGAAGCGCTGGAAACCTCGCCGATGATCGGCAAGCCTTTGCGCGAGGCTGAGCTTCCCGATGGTATCCGGATCGGGGCGATCGTGCGTGACGACGAGGTGGTCATCCCGACCGGCGACACCGAGATCCGTCCCAATGACCGGGTCGTCATGTTTGCGCTGCGCGACAAGATCGAGGAAATCCAGCACCTGTTCCGTGTGAGCATCGAGTATTTCTGACGTCACAGGCCGTCAAAATTGACGGTAGCGCATCCCATCAAGTGGAATTATAGTATCAGTTGCGGACAGAGCGGGCTGGGAAGCGGGATATTGATCTGCGTGCCCTTTATCGTGCAGTGCGGCAAGAACAATAAGAGAGGTTTGAATGGCACAAGAAAAAGCGCAAAACCTCCAGGATACCTTCTTGAACACGGTACGGCGGGGCAAGGTCTCCGTCACGGTTTTCCTGGTCAACGGGGTTAAACTTCAAGGCGTCATTACCTGGTTCGATAATTTCTGCGTGCTGTTGCGGCGCGATGGCATGTCCCAGCTGGTCTACAAGCACGCCATATCGACCATCATGCCGGCACAGCAGATCTCGCTGTACGACGAAGACGGCGACGGGAATTGACCGCAAGCGGTTATTGCAAGTACGGGGCGGCCGTTTCACCCACGTGCAAGGGCATGATCGAGCATGGCTGAGCAGTCCTCCGGGGGCAGCGGCGTTGAGTTTCAGATCGAGGGCCCCGAAGTTACTCGGGCCTTTGTCATCCATCCCGACCTGAAGACGCGGGCAGGGGCCAAGGGCGGCTGGCGCGATGCGCAGGCCAAGCTTAACGAGGCCGTGGGGCTGTCGCTCGCCATCGGACTTGAGATAGCCGCAGCGATCATCGTGCCGCTGGCCAGCATCTCGCCCGGTGCCTATTTCGGCACCGGCAAGGTGGCGCAGCTTGGCGAACAGATCGAGGATGCCGAGGCCGACATCGTCATCATGAACGGCCAGCTTTCCCCGGCCCAGCAGCGCAATCTCGAGCGGGCGTGGAAGGTCAAGGTGCTCGATCGCACCGGCCTGATTCTCGAGATTTTCGGCCGTCGCGCCAACACCCGCGAAGGTACGCTGCAGGTCGAGCTTGCGCACCTCAACTACCAGAAGAGCCGGCTTGTGCGCTCGTGGACCCACCTGGAGCGCCAGCGCGGCGGGGCAGGGTTCATGGGCGGTCCCGGTGAAACCCAGCTCGAGGCCGACCGCCGCATCATCCAGGATCGCATCGCCCGGCTGAAGAAACAGCTCGACCAGGTGGTGCGCACCCGCACGCTGCACCGGGAGAGCAGGGCGAAGGTGCCTTATCCCGTGGTGGCCCTGGTCGGATATACCAACGCCGGCAAATCGACCCTGTTCAACCGCCTGACCAGTGCAGAGGTGCTGGCGAAAGACCTGCTGTTCGCCACGCTTGACCCGACCATGCGCCAGATCGAGCTGCCGAGGGGCCGCAAGATCATCCTGTCCGATACGGTGGGCTTCATCTCGGACTTGCCGACGACGCTGGTTGCCGCCTTCAGGGCCACACTAGAAGAGGTTCTTGCGGCGGATGTCATCCTGCACGTGCGCGATATTGCCCATCCCGAGTCCGACGAGCAGGCCGGAGACGTGATGGCCGTGCTGAAGGACCTTGGCGTCAGCAAGGAAGCACGCGAAGAGATCATCGAGGTTTGGAACAAGATCGACCTGCTGGATGCAGACCACCGGGCCGCCTTGACGGCTGAAGCGTCTGATGCGGCGCGGGTGGTACCGGTCTCGGCGGTCACCGGAGAGGGGGTGGACAAGCTGCTGATCCGCATCGAGGCTGCGCTGGCTGAACACAACCCGGTGTTCCGCATTGAGCTTTCACCTGAAGACGGCGCGCAGCTGGCCTGGGTATACGGCCACGGTGAAGTGCTTGACCGCAAAGACACTGACGATGGCAGGACCATGCTGACTGCCCGGTTCGACGCCCGTTATGCAGGCGCGGCGGCAAAGCAGTTGGGCTCGCGCCTCAAGCCCGTCAGCGACGCCTAGCCGGTTGTCTCGCCGGTGTCCTTGTCCCGGGCGCGGATTTCGTCCCAGATCGCGTCCATCTGCTCCAGCGTTGCCTCGTCGAGGCTGCTGCCACGTGCTTCAAGAGTTTCTTCTATATAACTGAAACGGCGCATGAATTTTGCGTTCGCGTGGCGCAATGCCTCTTCGGCGTTCAGGCCCAGGTGGCGGCCAAGGTTGACCATCACGAACAGCAGGTCGCCGAACTCCTCGGCCTGCCTTTTCTTCGCCAGTGTTTCGCGTGCTTCGGCCAGTTCCCTGGCTTCCTCTACCACCTTGTCGAGCACGTGCGAGATATCAGGCCAGTCGAAGCCGACCTTTGCCGCGCGCTTCTGCAGCTTCAATGCGCGGGTCAGGGCGGGCAGGGCATGGGGAATGCCGTCCAGGTGCCGATTGTGCTCCTTTTCCGTGCCCTTGCGTTCCTCGGCCTTGATGCGCTCCCAGAAGCCCTTGGCCGCGCCTGCGGACCGGGCAGCGTCATCGCCGAACACATGCGGGTGGCGCCGGATCATCTTGGTGTTGATCGCCTCGACCACGTCATCGAAGGTGAAGGCGTCATCTTCCGCCGCCATCTGCGCGTGATACACCACCTGCAACAGCAGGTCGCCGAGCTCTTCGCACAGGTCGCCCATGTCGCCGCGTTCGATGGCGTCGGCAACCTCGTAGGCTTCTTCAAGCGTGTAGGGGGCGATGGTCGCGAAATCCTGCTCAAGGTCCCACGGGCACCCGGTGACCGGCGTGCGCAAGGCAGCCATGATGGCGAGCAGGGTGGCGATATCGCGCTTTGGCAGGGTTTCCGGCCGTTTCCGGTCTATTTCGCCGGTGGTTTCGGCGTTTCCTTCAGGTGATCCGCCTTTATCCATACCCTGCATCCCTTGCTGCCAGCCGTGGCCTTCAGGCTAGCACCGCACGGCAATCGCAGCCATGACTGCTGCTCGAAAGTTTCGCCGTTTTCCACGAAACTGCCTTCCAGCACGAAAACCTCGATTCCGCCGGGCACTGGCAGGTCTACCGAGGTGCCGGGTTCCCAGATTTCCAGCCTCACGTCCTCGCGGTCATCATGGAACAGCGGCGTGATCGACACGCCGAGCCGTGCGGGGTCAGTCAGGGCTCGCATCTTGTTGGTATCGATGCGCACGTGCGTGCGATCCTTCAGGTCGAACTGCCACAGCTTGACCAGGATAGTGCAACCGGGCTCGGAAACAGGCGTATGGCTCGATTCCGGTGGGTTGCGGATATAGCTGCCGGTGGGAAAGTCGCCATGCTCGTCGGAGAACACGCCGTTCAGCACCAGGAATTCCTCGCCGCCGGTGTGTACGTGTGGCGAGAAGTGGCTGCCGGGCGCATAGCGCACGATTGAGGTCGCGCGAGCGACCTCATCGCCGATCCGGTCCAGCATGCGGCGGTCGACGCCTTTCATCGGGGATGGCACCCAGTCGGTCTTTGCGCCATGAACGCTTGCGCGCTTGCTGAAATCCGCATTGAGTTCCATTGCAGGAGGCTCCCGTCAGTCCATGCCCTTTATTCGCATAATATATATTATGGAATATTATTACCGTGGATATCGTCAGTATTCCGCCATCAAGGATCCACACCGGCGATCCTGTACGTGCTGTCGGATATGTTTCCCTGCCAGAACCATAGCGCCAGCAGCGGTTCATCGAAAGTCGTCGTTGCGTGGCGCTGGTTCGATGCATGCACGAAGGCTTCACCGGGCCTGCGACTTACATACGGCGCGTCATCCATCTGCCAGTCTGCCGTGCCGCTCAGCACCAGATAATGTTCCACAGCCTCGTGCCAGTGGCTGGGATAAACCGTCTCGGACTTCTGCAGGTACAGGCCAAAGCTGACCACATCGCTTGCGATCATGCCCTTGGGACCTGCTAGTTCCACGTAGCTGTAGCGGCCGCGAAAGCTCTGCGGCATCGTCATGCCGCCTTCGGACCACACAAGCGAACCGCCAAGGCTTTCAAGAACGCCGCGCAGCTGCTGATTGACGCCCATGCCAGCCAGGGCCGCCGAATAGTCCGCCACGAGGTGCTGCGGCACGCCTGAACCAGTCTTCACGGCCTCAGCTACTGCGAAATCGGTTACTAGGTCACGCAGGTCTTCATGGCCTGCAGCCGCCCATGTATCGCCGATGGCGGCAAGCAGCTCGCGCATCTCAGCCGATCTCCACCGTCATGCCGTCATAGGCCGCCGTAACGTGCTCAGGCGTCGAATCACACATGGTCCGGTAGTCCAGGTCCACATGCATGTTGGTCAGGATGGCACGCTTCGGCTTCATGCGCTCGATCCAGGCCAGCGCATCTTCCAGATTGAAATGGCTGGGATGTGGTGTGGTTCGCAGCGCGTCGATGATCCAGACGTCGAGACCTTCAAGATACGGCAGAACGGCATCTGGAATGTCTTTCACATCAGGCGTATAGGCCACGTTGCCCCAGCGAAAACCCAGCGCGTCGATATCCCCATGGTTAACGCTGAACGGCATGGCTTGTATGGCGCCGGCAGCCCCGGTTGCCGACACGGTCTTGCCTGCCTCGATCGAGTTCATGTCAAGAATCGGCGGATAGGACGATCCCGGCGGCGTCATGAAACAGTAGCTGAAGCGGCTCATTAGCATTTCTGCAGTGGAATGGTCGGCCCAGACCTGCACGCGCTGGCGCATGTTGATGGCGACCTGGCGCAAGTCGTCGATGCCATGCGTGTGGTCGGCGTGCTCATGGGTATACCAGACGCCGTCCAGCGCACCCACATTGACGCTGTTGAGCTGGGCGACGAGGTCTGGCGTCGTATCGACCAGCACACGGGTGAGGGCCTCCCCTTCCCGCTTCTCCAGCAAAACCGAGCAGCGCTTGCGCACGTTGCGAGGCTCATGCGGATCGCAGTTGCCCCAGTTGTTGCCGATGCGCGGCACCCCGCCGGATGATCCGCAGCCCAGAATGTTTAGTGTGAGGCTCATGCGGCCTCCCGGTATTCTTCGGGGCGCTCGGCCTTGGAAAACAGCCGGAAGAAATTGTCGGACGTGATCCGCGCCATGTCCTCGACCGGCAGGCCTTTGACCTCGGCGAGGCAGGCCAGCGTAAAGGCGGTAAAGGCAGGCTCGTTCGACTTGCCGCGATGTGGCACCGGCGCAAGGTACGGCGCGTCGGTTTCCACCAGCATCCGGTCCAGCGGGCAGATGCGCGCGGCCTCACGGATTTCTTCGGTCGTTTTGAAGGTCGCAATGCCGGAAAATGACAGATAGGCACCGATCGCTAGACCGCGTTCGGCGAGTTCAATGCCGGACGAGAAGCAGTGCAGAAGCGGCTTAAAGGTCCCCTTCACCATTTCTTCTTCCAGTATCGACGCAGTGTCATCTTCAGCGGAACGGGAATGGATCACCAGCGGCAAGCCGGTCATGCGCGCAGCCGCAATATGGGTGCGGAAGCCTTGCGCTTGCGCCTCGCGAGGGCTGTTGTCGTAATAGTAGTCGAGCCCGGCCTCGCCCAGCCCCACGCACTTGGGGTGAGATGCGAGATCGGCGAGTTGCTCGGCCGTGACGTCGAGTTCCTCATGGGCGTTGTGCGGATGGGTGCCGACGGTGAACCAGACTTCCGGGTGGGCCTCCGCAATCGCCCTGATCGCAGCGTAGCGCTTCACGCGCGTGGAGATCGTTACCATGCGATGCACGCCCGCCTCGTGCGCCCGCGCAATCACGCCTTCGATGTCTTCCAGAAGGACATCGAAGTCGAGATGGCAGTGGCTGTCGACGATGGCTGGCTTGTTCACATTCACCCCGATTTCACTCAGCCGACGGTTTCCGGTTCAACGTAACGCGGGAAAACGCCCTCCGGTTTCGGAAGTGAAGTACCCGGCACAAGGGCCGCCTGCTCCATCCGAAACTGGCGCTTTTCTTCAGGCACGCTCAACAGGTCGAGCAGCCGCGACGCGCCATCCGGAATGAACGGCTGTGCTGCAGTTGCCACTACGCGGATGACTTCTGCCGTGGTGTAGAGCACCGTGTTCATGCGATCCGGATCGGTCTTCTTGAGCGCCCACGGCTCCTGGCCTGCGAAGTACCGGTTGGCGTCCGCCACCACCTTCCAGATGATCTCCAGCGCCTTGTGAATGCGGAACTGGTCCATTTCGCTGCGCGCAGCGTCGAGAATGCCATAGGCTGCATCGAGAATTTCACGATCATCGGCAGAGAATTCGCCATGCGGCGGCACCTGGCCTTCGCTGTTCTTGGCGATCATCGACAGCGACCGTTGCGCCAGGTTGCCAAGGTCATTGGCGAGGTCGGCATTGACGCGGTTGACGATGGCTTCGTGGCTGTAGTTGCCGTCCTGTCCGAACGGTACCTCGCGCAGGAAGAAATAGCGCACCTGGTCGACGCCGTACTGGTCGATCATCGACTGGGGATCGACCACGTTGCCGACCGACTTGGACATCTTCTCGCCGCGGTTGAATAGGAAGCCGTGACCGTAGACGTGCTTCGGCAAAGGCAGCCCTGCCGACATCAGGAAGGCCGGCCAGTAGACCGCGTGGAAGCGGATGATGTCCTTACCGATGATGTGGGCATCGGCGGGCCAGAACCGCTTGCGCGGGCCGTCTTCCAGATAGCCCGTGGCGGTGAGATAGTTGGTCAGCGCATCCACCCAGACGTACATGATGTGGCCCGGCGCGTCCGGCACCGGGATGCCCCAGTCGAAGGTGGTGCGCGACACCGAAAGATCCTGCAGCCCGCCCTTGACGAAGCTCACCACCTCGTTCTTGCGCTCCTGCGGACCGATGAAATCGGGCTGATCGGCA
>JAHEBA010000008.1 GCA_024642465.1 Alphaproteobacteria bacterium | reverse complement strand
CGACTGGAAGCCGGAGCCTTCGAACACCAGGTGCGAATAGATCTCGTCGGACAGGATCGCGACGTGCGGATGCGACTTGAGCCCCTCCGCCAGCCGGTCGAGCTGGGTGCGGTCGACCACGCCACCGGTGGGGTTGGCCGGCGAGTTGAGAATGATCAGGCCGGTGTTGGGCGTGATCAGCGAGAGCACCTCGTCGGCGTCGAAGCCGAAGTCGAGGTCCTCGCGGATGGCGTAGGGCACCGGCCGGGCCGAAGCCGCCTTGACCGCCTCGCGGTAGGGCGGAAAGCCGGGGTCCGGGCACAGGATCTCGCGACCCTGCCCGCCGAATACCATGCAGGCGAAAAAGATCGTCACCTTGCCACCCGGCACGATAACGACACGCTCCGGCGAGATGTCGAGCCCATACCGTGAGCCGACGCTGTGGGCTACTGCCTCGCGCAGCGGCAGCATGCCGACCGGCGAGGTGTAGCCGTGCGGGCCGTCCTTTACCGCCTTCAGCCCGGCTTCGATAACATGGGCAGGCGGGGCAAAGTCGGGCTGGCCGATGCCAAGGTTTATGATGGGGCGGCCTTCCGCCTTCAGCTTCATCGCCTTGTCGAGCACGAAGAAGGCGCCTTCCTCTTCCAGCGAGGTAACGGCGGGGTTCAGTTTCAGCTGGCTCATGTGGGTTTCGTTCAATCCTGCAAGTCGGGGTCGATCAGCCGCGATACCATGAAATCTCCCAGGCCGCGGGCAATGGCGTCGTCATACTCTTCCAGCACCGCCGCCGCCAGTTCCGACGGACCAGACAGCCCATCGCCCAATCGCATGTAGTAGGCCATGTCCTTTTGTGCATTGGCGAGGGAGAACCTGTAACCGTCGAAGTTGCCCTCGATGGCGTTGCTGACGATGCGCTGCAGGGCGGGCGAGTTGTTCGAGCCCTGCTGCATGACCGAGTAGAGCTTGGCCCAATCCACACCCAGGTCGCGCGCTGCATTATAGGTGTCGGCGATCAGGGCGATCATGCCGCATACCAGGTAATTGTTCACCAGCTTGGCGGCATGGCCCGCGCCGGCCGGGCCAAAATGCTCGATGCGCCGTGCGAAGCTGCGCAGCACAGGTTCCACCTCGGCGATGGAGCCGGCAGGCCCGCCCAGCAGCACGCCAAGCTCTCCTGCCTCGGCCTGCACCGGTCCACCGGTCAAAGGCGCATCGAATAGCGTTACACCATGTTCCGCGAGATCGGCGGCAAGGCGGCGGGTAACCTCCGGCGCCGATGTGCTGGTGTCGATGATGATCTTTCCGCGGGTCAGTGCAGGGCGCATGGCCTCAACGGTTCGCTCGACCACATCGGCATTCGACACGCACAGGATCACGATGTTGCTGGCCGCGGCCAATGCCGCGGCGCTGGCCGCTTCGGTGGCACCTTCAGCCACCAGCCGCTCCACCGGTGCGCGATTGCGGTGGGCCAGCACGGCGAACGGGTAACCGGCAGCCAGCAGGCGACGGCACATGCCCTCGCCCATTTGCCCCACGCCGATGAAGCCGATGGCCGGCTTGTCCGTCATGTGCCCTTCCTGCCTTGCGCGCGTTTCACCTGCTGTTCGCGATAATAGACGTAGAGACCGCTCAACACCACAATGCCGGCGCCGGCCAGGGTGATCGCATCGGGCACGTCAGAGAACACCAGGTAGCCCAGCAGGATCATCCAGATGATCTGGGTGTAGACGAACGGCGCCAGTGTCGGGGCAGGCGCGATTGTGTGCGCCTTGATCAGCAGGTGATGGCCAACACTGCCCGCAAACCCCATCAGCAGCATGATCCAGACTAGGTTCAGCGGCGGCAGTTCCCACTGCACGATGCCCATCGGTGCAGCGAGAATGCTGCCCACCAGCGTCGACATCATCAGCGAGACAAGGGCGGGATCACTGCCGCCGATCTTGCGGGTGGTGATCTGGTACAGCGCGGCAATGATCGCGACCGCCACCGACAGCAGCATGGCCCAGTGGAAGCCTTCCGCGCCCGGGCGCACGATCAGCAACACGCCCATGAAGCCGACAATGACGGCGGCCCAGCGGCGCGGGCCGATGCGCTCGCCCAGCAGCAGCGGCGACATGGCGCAAACCCACAACGGGTTGGAAAAGAAGATCGCCGAGGTCTGGTCGAGCCTCAGGTATTGCAGGGCGATGAAGTTCATCACCGTGGTCGACATGAGCATGCAGCCGCGCGCCAGCTGCAGCCACGGATGCTGCGTCTTGAGGCTGAACGAACCGGACCACCACATCAGCACGACGATGTAGATCAGCGCCAGCGTGTAGCGGGCAAACACCACCATGAACGGCGGCATAGAATGCACGAGGTACTTGGCCGATGTGTCGATGACGGCAAAGCAGGCAACCGCGCCGATCATCATCAGGATGCCGAATGGCGCGTTGTCGGCGGCACCGGGAGCCGGTTTCTGTGCGCTGGCGGGAATGGGCATCCGGTCTGACCTGGTGGCGTTGGTTCAAGCGGACAGGTATCGGCCACTTGCGCCTTCGTCCAGCATTCAATTTGCATGGACACCATGCAGCAGCAACGGGTTTGACTCGGCAGGTGCAAATGCGGACAGTCCTGCCAAAGCAAGGTCAGGGAGGCTGAAGACCGCATGCCATATGTTACGCAAGCCGACGGGTGTCGCATCTTCTACCGCGCCGAAGGCCCGGAAGGCGCACCGGCGATCATCTTCTCCAACTCGTTGGGCTGCGACCACCTGATGTGGCAGCCGCAGGCCGAGGCGTTGAAACACGCCTTCCGCGTGGTGCGTTACGACCAGCGCGGGCATGGCGCTTCCGATGTACCCCAGGGGCCGTACACGCTGGAGCAGCTGGGCGGTGACGTGATCGGGCTTGCGGATCATCTGGGGCTTGACAGCTTCCATTTCTGCGGCCTGTCGATGGGCGGCATTACCGGACAGTGGCTTGGCATTCATCATGGCGGCAGACTGGACAAGCTGATCCTCGCCAGCACCTCGCCGCACTTTCCTCCGCCAGACATGTGGGGCCAGCGCATGGGCGCCATCCGCGACGGCGGCATGAAGGCGATTTCCGACGCGGTGCTCGGCCGGTTCTTCTCGCAAACCCTGCACGAGGCGCAGCCAGGCGCCGTGAGCGACTTCCGCCAGGTGCTGGAGCATACCAACCCTGAAGGCTATCTCGGCTGTTGCGGCATGCTGCGGCTGGCCGATGTCTACCCGGAGCTCGGCAGGATTACCACGCCGACGCTGGTGATCTCGGGCCGTCATGACCAGTCCACGCCGCCCGAGCGGGGCGAGAAGATCGCCGGCGCAATCAAGGGGGCGACCCACGTCATTCTCGATGCCGCGCACATCTCCAATGTCGAGCGGGCGGATGATTTCACCCGCGCGCTCGCAGGCTTTCTCGGCAACCCGGCGCTGCCTACGGATGAAAGATTCGGTTCCGGAATGAGCCGCAGGCGCGCTGTACTCGGCGATGACTGGGTCGACCGGTTGATTCGGAACCGAAGCGATTTCAACGCGGATTTCCAGGACCTCATCACCCGCTATGCCTGGGGCGAGATCTGGACCCGGCCGGGGCTCGACGAGACCACAAGGCGGATGCTGGTGCTGGCCATCTGCGCGTCGCTGTCACGCTGGGAGGAATTCGACCTGCACCTGGGGGCAGCAATGCGCGCCGGGGTTCCGGCCGAAACCATCCGCGAAGTCCTGCTGCAAACCGCGATCTATGCCGGCGTGCCCGCCGCTAATACAGCGTTTGCCCGCGCGAAGTACGTCATGGAGAGCTGACAAAAAATCCCCGGCCCTTGTGAGGCCGGGGACGATCGCAACCGGAGTTGCGAAAAATCAGTCAGCGAGCGACAGGTTGTCGGCAGACTGCTTGCCGGTCTTGCGGTCGGTGACGAGTTCGTACTGCACCTTCTGGCCTTCGTTCAGGCTGCGGATACCAGCGCGCTCGAGAGCGGTGACGTGGACGAAAGCGTCCTTGGAGCCATCTTCCGGCTGAATGAAGCCGAAGCCCTTGGTGGTGTTGAAGAACTTTACGGTACCCGTGATCATGGATCGATCCTTTCAATGGGTGAGGCCCGCCCGTACACCATGTACAGGCATAGCGGCATATCGCTCACATTGTCAGGAGATCGCAGTAGTAAACGGCAAACCGGATATCTTGGTCGCCCCGAACGAATGTATAACGTACGGCCCTCAAATAATCTTATCGGGCCCGGATTTCAAGTGATTTCGCTTGAAGCCCCTGACCGCCTTCAGAAAATGTCGAAATACTCGCGTTGTTCCCAGTCGGTTACTTCCGACAGGAAACGGTTGATTTCGGCCCGCTTGATATGCACGAGCCAGTCGACGAACTGATTGCCGAAGCGGTGCCGGTAGAGTTTCGAACCGTCCAAAGCCGCCACTGCATCGATCAGGTTGGTGGGCAGCATGGGCGCGTCAGTGCCGTACGGCGTATCAGTCGGCGGACCAGGGTCGCGGCTTTGATCGATGCCGTCGAGACCGGCCCAGATCTGCGCAGCCAGATGTAGGTACGGGTTCGCCGCGCCTTCGGCAGCCCGGTTTTCCAGCCGGGTGGCCGGATCGCCTGGGCCACCCACGGCGCGCACCAGTGCGCCCTTGTTGTCGCGGCCCCAGTTGGCCCGGTCAGGTGCAAGCTGGAAGGCCTTGTAGCGCTTGTAGCCATTGAGGGTCGGAGACGCGAACACGCTGGCCTCCCCGGCATGCGTCAGCAGGCCGCCGGTGTAGTGAAGGCCGGTGTCCGACAGCAATGCGCCGTCGTCTTCGGGCATGAACAGGTTTTCACCCGTGCCCGCATCCACCAGCGACTGGTGGATGTGCAGGCCGGATGCGAACAGGTTGGGGACCTGCGGACGGCACATGAAGGTGGCGTGCAGGCCCTGGCGGCGGCACACCTGCTTCACCATCGAGCGGAACAGGGTAAGCGCGTCGGCGGCTTCAACGCTGTCCAGCGGGGCAAAGGTGAACTCAACCTGGCTTGGTCCGAACTCGCACTCGACCGAGCGCACCGGTAACCCCAGCGCCACGCAGGCGCGCCGCAAGACTTCCGTAACGGGCTCCATTTCATCGGCACGGGTCTCAGTCAGGTACTGGAACCCCTGGGTCATCAGAGATACATCCGGCGCGGCACCGGGCCAGGTGGCGTCCTCGGGCCGCTTGTTCCAGTTTTCCACTTTCAGAATGTGGAACTCGGCCTCGATGCCGAATTTTGCCGCCCAGCCGCGCCGGGCCAGTTCTGCGCCGGCCTCCTGCAGCCTGGCGCGCACCGAGAACGGCACCGGCGAGCCATCGGCAAAGAAGATGTCGCACAGCATCCAGCCGCACGCCTCAACCCACGGCAATACCCGAAAGGTGGCCGGGTCCGGCAGCATGATGAAGTCGCCGGCCCCTTCCATCTGCGGGAGGTTCAGACCGGCGCCGGACTGCCAGACCGGGAACACCGTTCGGTGCGAGGTTTCCTTGGCCAGCAGCGTCGATGTCATGGCGCAGCCGTTCATCATGAACGAGCGGGCCTGCGCCGCCATCAGCGTCTTGCCGCGCAACACGCCATGCTGGTCGGCAAAGGCCAGACGAACCGTCTCCAGACCGTGCCGCTCGATCTGCTCCAGTACGTACGTGCAGGCGTCTCGCCGGTCCCTGGTGTCCAGCCCTGCCTTTGCAACCAGCCCCTCGCGCCCCAGATCGCTCATCGCCTGCCTAGCCCCTGATCCAGGAGCAGCCGGCCCGGCGCTGGGCATCGCGTTCGCGCCACACGCCTTGCCAGTCTGCATCCGGCGCAATGGCGTCCACGGCAATCGGTCCGGATGTGTCGAGTGGCTTGCCGTTCGGAATTCCCGGCAAGTGACCGCCCTCGCCCGCGGCCTCGATGGCGCGCCTCAACATGCGGCGGTAGGCGATGATCGCCTTGTCGGAGGTGGCCAGGTGTTCCCTCGTGCGGTCAAAGATCGGACCCGGGCTTTCCACCGCCCACTGGTCGTGCACGTTGATGTCGAGGCCCATGCCGGTATAGGTCTCGTCGGCCTGTTCAGCCGGATTGTAGCCGTAGTTGTTGCGCTTGTTCTTTAGCGGCGCATAGTCCGGCCGGCGATGCTCCTTCAGCCGCTGCTCGCGCATGACTTGCTTGTTCACCGGCGCCCCGAACGAGGTGAACATCGAGTACCAGTAGCAGTTCTCGTCATCCACCGGCACGTGCCACTGGGTAATGGTCATCTCGTTGGACATCGGAATGCAGATGGCTTCGGGAAAGATCTGGTTGGTGACGCGCACGTGGGTGCGTCCATCGTTCAGGTGGCGCAGCGAGATGATGCGCAAGCCGGTGTCGGTTTCCTCTACATTGATTTCGGGCCGCGGATATTCGCGCAAGAGCTGCGTCATCGGGATTTCGGTATTGGCGGCCTTGTCGCGAAACTGCTTGCCGTACGACTCCTTCGGGTCTTCGTCCTTCAGGAAGCGGTGCAGGAACGAGGCGTGCACCGGATCGATGCCCACTTCCAGCGCCTGCAGCCAGTTGCACTCCCACAGGCCCTTGAAGGCGAACACGTGGCTCTCCGGCGCGGCGAAGCAATCAAGTTCCGGGAACGGTGGCGGCGCCCCCTCGCCCATATAGGCGAACACGATGCCGTTCTTCTCGACTACCGGGTAAGACGCAATCTTGATGCGCTCGTGCATGGTCGAGTCTTCCGGCTCGCCGGGCATCTCGACGCACTGGCCGGTGCGGTCGAAGTGCCAGCCGTGGAACGGGCAGCGCAGGCCGTTGTCCTCGCGCCGGCCATAGCAAAGGTCGGCGCCGCGATGCGGGCACTGGCGCGAGATCAAGCCAAGCTCGCCCTCGTTGTCGCGGAACAGCACGAGGTCCTCGCCCAGCAGGCGTACCGGCACCACAGGCCGTGGGCCGTCCAGTTCGTCGCTCAGTGCTGCCGGCTGCCAGTAATTGCGCATCAGTCCGCCGCACGGCGTTCCCGGTCCGGTCCGGGTGATGAGGTCGTTGATGTCGGCTGCAAGCATGGGTCGCTCCAGTGTTTGCTGCCCGAAACACTAAGCGGGGGTGACGGGTGCGGCAAGGGCTTGCCCTGGACCCGCTGCCGGTTGTTCAATCCGTCGCAACGGAGGGACATGCATGAAGCCAATTCTGATCGCCGGTGGCGGCATCGGCGGGTTTGCGGCGGCGCTGGCGCTGGCACGCAAGGGTATCGAGAGCGTCATCATCGAGCGCGAGAGTGAACTTCGCGAGGCGGGTGCGGGCATCCAGCTTGGGCCGAACGTGTTTGCCATGTTCGATGTGCTGGGGCTGACGGGCGCGATCAACGAAGTTGCGGTTTTTCCCGAAGCGCTGGTGATGAAAGACGCGCTGGATGCCAGCGAAATCACACGGATTCCGCTCAACACGCCTGGATTTCAGGCACGATTCCGCTACCCATACGGGGTGATTTACCGCCCTGACCTGCACAATGCGCTGATCGAGGCGGCAAAGGCGTCTGGCAAGGTGGACGTGCGGCTGGGCGCGAAAGTGACCGGATTCGAGGATAGCAGCATTGGCGTCCGGGTGTCGCTTGCCTCGGGCGAGACGCTCGACGGCGAGGCGCTGATCGGGGCGGACGGGCTGTGGTCGAAGGTGCGCGAAGCAATCGTCGGCGACGGTTCTCCGCGGGTTTCCGGCCATATTGCCTATCGCGCGGTGCTGCCGGAAGCCGAGGTACCGGAGGCAAACCACCGTAATGAGGTGATCCTGTGGGCCGGGCCGAAGACGCACCTGGTGCACTATCCGCTGCACCGGGGCGACATCTTCAACCTTGTCGCCGTGTTCCACTCCGATGCCTACGAGGAAGGCTGGGACGTTTTCGGCGACGTCGAGGAACTCAAGCGGAAATTCGCCGGTCAGCGGCCTGAAGTGCTTGGCATGCTGGACAAGATCGACAGCTGGCGGATGTGGGTGCTGTGCGACCGTGATCCGGTAAAGCAGTGGACCAACGGCCGGGTCGCGCTGCTGGGTGACGCCGCCCACCCGATGCTGCAGTACCTCGCGCAGGGTGCGTGCATGGCGACGGAAGACGCTGTTTGCCTGGCGCACCACCTGTCATCGGGAAGCGGCGTCGAAACCGCGCTCATGGCCTATCAGGGGGACCGCTACCTGCGCACCGCTCGCGTGCAGATGACGGCGCGGCTTTATGGCGACATCTACCATGCTGCAGGTCCGGTGGCGGAACTCAGGCAAATGATGCTGGCGGGCCGCACGCCCGAGCAGACCTATAACGGCGTGAGCTGGCTGTACTCGGGCGTGGACGGGCACGGGCGGCAGGTGCTGTGACGCGGAACGGCCATTGCCAAGCTCAACGGGCTTTGCAAACATGCCGCGCGAGGCTGAACCACAACGGCAACTCATCAATACACTTCAGGGAGTAAGTACATGATCCGCAAAGTCCTGGTTGGCGCGCTGGCGCTGGGCCTTTCCGTTTCCGCCACCGCGGCCGTGGCCGCCGACAAGCTCAAGATCGGCGTCATCACGACGCTGACAACGCCGGCTGCCGTGCTGGGCGAAGAGCAGATGAACGGCATCAACCTGGCCATGGAAAACCTTGGCGGCAAGATGGCCGGTGTCGAGGTTGAGGTGATCGCGGAAGACGACGGCTTCAAGCCGGACATCGGCAAGCAAAAGGCCGACAAGCTGGTGTCCCAGGACAATGTCGACATCGTTACCGGCATCATCTGGTCGAACACGCTGCTGGCGGTCAAGAAGCCGATCCTCGATGCGGGCAAGTTCCTGATCGGCGCCAATGCCGGCACCTCGAACGTGGCCGGCAAGGAGTGCGACCAGAATTTCTTCTCGACTTCGTGGCAGAACGACATGGTGCCCAAGGCGCTGGGCGAGGTGCTCAACCAGCGCGGCGTGAAATCGCTGTACGTGATGGCACCCAACTATGCCGCAGGCAAGGACATGGTGGCCGGCATGAAGAGCTCGTTCAAGGGCGAGATCAAGGGCGAGGACTACACCAAGTGGGGCAAGGACGCGCAGCTCGACTTCTCCGCCGAACTGGCCAAGGCCAGTGCCTCGGGCGCGGAGGCCATCTTCGTGTTCTATCCGGGCAAGGCCGGTGGCGCTTTCCTGCAACAGTTCGGTCAGGCGGGTCTTGCCGGCAAGATGCAGTTCTACAACGTGTTCACTGTTGACGGGCTGGCCCTGCCCAAGTTCCAGGCCGCCAAGATGGACGCGGTGCTGGGCGCGCTCGACACCATGCAGTGGAGCCCGGACCTGGACAACGAGGCCAACAAGGCATTCGTTGCCAAGTATCGCGAGAAGCATGGCCGTTATCCGAGCTTCTATGCCGCACAGGCCTATGACGCGATCAACCTGATCAACTCTGCCATGGAAGCCACCGGCGGCAAGGTGGAAGACAGGGATGCGTTCCGCGCGGCGCTGAAGGCTGCCAACTACGACTCGGTGCGCGGCAAGTACTCCTACGGTAACAACCACTTCCCGGTGCAGAACTACTACCTGCGCAAGGTGGTTGCAGGCGATGACGGCAACTGGACGTTCAAAACCGAAGCCACGGTCTATGAAATGACCGGCGACGACCACGCCAAGGACTGCCCGTTGCAGTAAGTATCTGGCGGTCGCGCTTCGGGACGAAGCGCTCCATTTTCCACGATATGGCCCGTTTTCAAGCCACCTTGGAGGCGGGCCTTCTGACAAGGAGCAGATCGGTGAAAGTGATCATCGTAGGGGGCGGCATCGGCGGGCTGGCGACGGCGCTGATGCTGCATGACCGGGGCATCGACGCAGAGGTCTACGAACGCTCCGCCGAAATCCGAGAGATGGGGGTCGGCATAAACACGCTGCCGCACGCCATCCGGGAACTGGCCAATATCGGCCTGCTCGAAGACCTCGACCGGGTGGCGATCCGGACCTACGAACTGACCTACCAGAACCGGCACGGACAGACGGTCTGGCACGAATTGCGAGGCACCCATGCAGGGCTCGACGTGCCGCAATTCTCGATCCATCGCGGGCGGTTGCAGGGCGTACTCAAGGATGCGGTGATCGCACGGCTGGGTGCAGACGCCATCAAGACCGGGCATGCCTGCACCGGCGTGGAAAGCGACGCCGGCAGCGCCACCGCGGTGTTCGAGGTGCGCGGCTCTGGTGAGACCAAACGGGTGAGCGGCGACTGCGTGATTGCAGCGGACGGCATTCATTCGGCCGTGCGCCAGCAGCTTTATCCAGACCAGGGTGCGCCCAAGTGGAACGGCATCATGCTGTGGCGCGGGGCCTGCCTCTGGGATCCTTTCCAGACCGGCAAGTCCATGGTCATTGCCGGTGGCATGGACGCAAAGCTGGTCCTCTATCCCATTGCCGATGACGGCCGCGACGACGGCAAGGTGCTGATGAACTGGGCGGTGGCGGCGAAACTCGGCGATGCCTCGACGCCAATGCCGCGGCGCGAGGACTGGAACCGGGAGGGCAAGCTGGAGGAGTTGCTGCCTTTCGTGGAGAACAACTTCCACCACGGCGTGCTCGACCCGGTGGCGCTGATCAGGGCAACAGGCACTTTCTACGAATATCCGATGTGCGACCGCGATCCGGTGGAGGCATGGACATTTGGCCGGACAACGCTGCTGGGCGACGCCGCTCACCCGATGTACCCGGTCGGCTCCAACGGCGCATCACAAGCGATCCTCGATGCACGTTGCCTCGCCGACAAGCTGGCGGACATGGACAGTGTCGAGGCGGCACTGAAGGCCTATGAGGCCGAGCGGCTGCCGATGACGGCGACCATCGTCCAGCAGAACCGCAGCGGCGGGCCGGAGCGCGTCATCGACCTGGTCGAACAGCGCGCCCCGGGTGGCTTCGACAAGCTGGAGGATGCCGCCACCCATGCCGAACTCGAGGCCGTGGTGCGCGGCTACCAGAAGACGGCCGGGTTTGACCGGGAAACGGTGAACCGGTGAAGCTTGTGTCCCGGCCATGTGCCGGGACCCAGCCTGGGCCCCGGAATGAATCCGGGGCACAGCACTATTGCGGCCTCAACCTTCAGCCTGCGGCGGCAGGAAGTGGATATTGTGCTCTGCTGCCAGGCGGACAACCTCTACGGGATTGGGCAGGTTGTGGATCTTTGTGAACAGGCTCCAAAGCTGCTGGGTTGGCGCCACCCAGAAGATGCACTTGGTGTCTGCGCCGGACTTGTTGAAGATGCCGTGGGCGATGCCGCGCGGCAGGCGGATCAGGTCGCCCGCGGTGGCAGATGCATCATTGCCGTCGAGGAACAGGTCAAAGCGGCCTTCCAGCACGTAGATGAACTCGTCCTGGTCCGGGTGGATGTGCGGCGGCACGAAGGTGCCATCGGGAAACGTCGCGTGCCAGGAGAACGAGGCATCGCACACCTGCATCGGCACATAGGTCTGGCCGAGAATGTTCCACACGATGCCGTCGACGCTGTCTCCGGCCTTCGTTACTCCTGCAGTCATCTTGGTCATGGTGGACGAATCCCTCCTGCTTTTCATTGCCCTTGCGCAGTGGTCATTTCACACCGAGCAGCAGGCAGGCGCAAGCGGTCTCGACTGCAGGATATTTCCGGCCTGCAGCATTTGCGGTCTGCACTTTTTGGCTCTATCTTGCCGGTTTGAAGTAGTTGGCCCAGCCTTGAGGGCAAGAACTGCTCGATCATACAAGGCAAAAATGCCTGCAAGTACTGTCCCGGGAGGAGACCCAGATGTTCAAGAAGACCGGATTGGCCGCGCTCGGCCTTGCGCTGATGGCAACGAGTGCGCTGGCAGCCGACATCAAGATCGGCTACGTGACGACGCTGACCACGCCTGCTGCGGTCATCGGCAACGACATGAAGGATGCCGTCGACCTTGCGATGGAACACCTTGGCGGCCAGATGGGCGGCAAGAGCGTCGAAATCATCTTCGAGGATGACGGCTTCAAGCCTGAAACCGGCAAGCAGAAGACCGACAAGCTGGTGCAGCAGGACAATGTGCCGATCGTTGCCGGTTACATCTGGTCCAACGTGCTGCTGGCTTCCATGAAGACCGTGTTCGACGAAGGCCGGTTCCTGATCTCGTCCAATGCGGGTCCGTCGCAGGTAGCCGGCAACCTATGCAACCAGAATTTCTTCTCGACATCATGGCAGAACGACCAGACGCCGATGGCGATGGGCGAGGTGCTGAAACAGCAGGGCGTCAAGTCGCTCTACCTGATGGGTCCGAACTATGCCGCCGGCAAGGACATGCTGGCCGGCGTGGAGCGCACCTTCAAGGGCGAGATCAAGGGCAAGGACCTGACCAAGTGGCCTGACCAGCTCGACTTCTCCGCAGAACTGGCCAAGGCAAAGGCATCAGGCGCAGAAGCCATCTTCGTGTTCTACCCGGGCAAGGCGGGTGGCGCCTTCATCCAGCAGTACCAGCAGGCCGGCCTCAAGGGCAGCATGGACCTCTATTCGGTGTTCACCGTGGACGCCATCTCGCTGCCGAAGCTGCAAGCCGCCAAGCTGGAAGGCGTGCTTGGTTCGCGCATGACCCAGGAATGGGACCCGACGCTCGACAACGACGCCAACAAGAAGTTCGTTTCCAGCTTCAGGGAAAAGTACAAGCGCTACCCGTCGTTCTATGCCGCCCAGGCCTATGACACCATCAACCTGATCAACTCGGCGGTGACCGCGGTGGGCGGCGACATGAGCAACACCGACGGTTTGCGCGTCGCCTTCAAGGCCGCAGACTACGGCTCGGTGCGCGGCAACTACACGGTTGGCAACAACGGCATGCCGATCCAGAACTTCTACCTGCGCGAAGTTGTTACGGACGCGGATGGCAACTGGACGACCAAGGTGGTGAAGACGGTGTTCGAGAGCCACCAGGATCCGTATGCAGCAGAATGCCCGCTGAAGTAGCCGGGCTTCTGCAAGCCGCTTGAAAACGCGAACCGGGGAGAAGCCCGCCAAGGCATTCTCCCCGGTTTGTTTGACGGGTTGGCTTTACCTAGTATTGTTGGCGCGACGGGCCGGCTGAGGGAGCCGGCAACGAGGGGCTATGAGCACACTTTTCCTGATCCAGTTCCTGAACGGCCTGCAGCTGGGCGTCCTGCTGTTTCTGCTGGCCGCCGGGCTAACGCTGGTGTTCGGCATAATGGATTTCGTCAACCTGGCGCACGGGTCGCTGTACATGATCGGCGCATTCTTCTGCGCCACGCTGACCTTCTGGACGGGATCGTTCCTGCTGGCGGTGCCGCTTGCGCTGGTGGCCACGGCCATTGTCGGGCTGGTGGTGGAAACCGGCGTGATACGCCACCTGTACCAGCGTGACCATCTGGACCACGTGCTCGCGACGTTCGGCTTCATCCTGATTGCCGATACATCCGTGCAGCTGATCTGGGGACCGGAAGGCATCGCCATTCCGCTGCCGGAAGCGCTGCAGGGCCAGGTGCAGATCCTGCCTGGCGTGATTTTCCCGGCCTACCGGCTGGTGATCATCGCCGCCGGCCTGCTGGTCGCGTTCGGGCTGTACTGGCTGATCGGCCGCACCAGGCTTGGCATGCTGATCCGCGCAGGTGCTTCTAACCGCACCATGGTGTCCGCGCTTGGCATCGACATCAAGACGCTGTTCACCGCGGTGTTCGCGCTGGGTGCCGTGCTGGCAGGACTTGCCGGCATGCTGATCGCGCCCATCACCGAAGCCACCATCGGCATGGGCAACGACATCATCATCACCGCCTTCGTGGTCATCATCGTGGGCGGCATCGGCTCGATGAAGGGCGCATTCATCGCCGCCATGCTGATCGGCCTCATCGATACGCTGGGCCGCTCATTCCTTGACGACATGCTCAAGGTGTTCATCCCCGTCAATGCCGCCGAGACGGCAGGCCCTGCCATCTCCTCGATGCTGATCTACATCATCATGGCCGCCGTACTGGCGCTTCACCCGCAGGGCCTGTTCCCGCCAAAGGTGAGGTAAGCACCAATGAGCGAAGCCGCACCCTCCGCCGCCGCAATCAAGGAATTCACCAGACCGCCAAGCCTGTTGGGCAAGTCTGTCACCGGGCGCTACATCACCGTGGCGTTCATGGTGCTGCTGCTGGTGCTGCCGCTGGTTGCCTGGTTTACCGGCAACACGTTCTATCTGGACTTCTCGACCCGCATCATCTGCCTGTCATTCGCCGCGGTCAGCCTCAACCTGATCCTCGGTTTCGGCGGCATGATCTCGTTCGGCCATGCGGCCTTCATCGGCATCGGCGCCTACATGGTCGGCATTCCGGCCTATCACGGGTATGAATCGGGTTGGCTGCACTTCCCTCTGGCGATGGGCGTCTCGGCGCTGTTCGCGCTTGTCACCGGTGCGGTGTGCCTGCGCACCAAGGGCGTCTACTTCATCATGATCACCATGGCCTTCGCGCAGATGGCCTACTACTTGTTCCTGTCGCTGGAGGAATATGGCGGCGACGACGGGCTGACGATCTACAACCGTTCGGTGCTCAACATCATCGACATCGAGAACAAGGTGGTGCTGTTCCTGCTCGCCTATGCGGCGCTCGCAACAGGCATCTATGCCGTCTACCGCATTGTCAACTCGCGCTTCGGCATGGTGGTGCGCGGCTGTCAGTCCAACGAGGCGCGCATGAAGGCGCTGGGCTACAACACCTACGCCTACCGGCTGACGGCCTACGTCATCGCGGGCGCCATGTGCGGGCTGGCCGGCGCCCTGCTTGGCAACTTCCAGAGCTTCATTTCACCCGACATGATGGGATGGACGCGGTCGGGCGAGTTGATGTTCATGGTCATCCTCGGCGGCACCGGCACCCTGTTCGGACCGGTGCTCGGCGCGGTCGCGTTCCTCGTCATCGAGGAAATTCTGTCAGCCTTCACCACCTACTGGGCGCTGCCGTTCGGCATTCTGCTGATCCTGTCCGTGCTGTTCATCAAGGGCGGGTTGTCCGGCCTCATCCACCGGGGACTGAAGCATGGCTGACACGCTGCTCGCGGTGCGCAACCTGAAGAAGTCGTTCGGGGGCGTGAACGCTACCGATGACGTATCAATCGAGGTTGAACGGGGCGAACTTCACGCCGTCATCGGCCCCAACGGTGCTGGCAAGACGACGCTGATCGCGCAGCTGTCGGGCGATCTCGCGCCCGATTCCGGCAAGGTGCTGCTGGATGGCAAGGACATAACCTCCGTGCCCACCCACCGGCGCTCGCACTTCGGCATGGCACGATCGTTTCAGATCACCTCGGTGTTCATGAACATGAGCGTCATCGCCAACGTGTCGCTGGCGGTGCAGTCGCACGACGGCACCTCGTTCCGCTTCTGGCAGCCGGCCTGCACGGAAGAGCGCCTGCGGCGGCCCGCAATGGATATTCTCGACAAGGTGGGTCTGGCGGACCGGGCCGGCACCATTGCCTCGGCCATGAGCCATGGCGAACGCAGGCAGCTTGAGCTTGCAATGGCGCTGGCGACCAAGCCGCGCTTCCTGCTGCTCGACGAACCCATGGCCGGCATGGGAGTGGAAGAAAGTGCCGCCATGGTCGGCATACTGAAGGGACTCAAGGGCGACAAGACCATCCTGCTTGTCGAGCACGACATGGACGCTGTGTTCGCGCTGGCAGACCGCATTTCGGTGCTGGTCTATGGCCGGGTGATCGCCACCGGCAAGCCCGCCGAGATCCGCCGCAACAAGGCGGTGCGCGACGCCTACCTGGGTGAGGACTGAGCCATGCTGCAGGTATCCGATCTCGTCACCTTCTACGCCACCAGCCAGGCGCTGTTCGGCATGACGTTCGACGTGCAGGCGGGCGAGGTCGTCACGCTGATGGGCCGCAACGGCATGGGCAAGACGACCACGATCAACTCGATCATAGGCATCGTGCGCCCCGCATCGGGCTCCGTGAAGTTCGACGGCGTGGAAGTCTCCAGGCTGCCGTCGTTCAAGACCGCCAACCTGGGGATCGGGCTGGTGCCGGAAGGCCGGCAGGTATTTCCGAACTTGTCGGTGCGCGAGAACCTGATCGCCACCGCCTCCAATCATCTCAAGCTGCCGGACCCGTGGACACTGGACAAGGTGTACGCCATGTTCCGTGAGTTAAAGGCGCGCGAAACGTCGATGGGCAACCTTTTGTCTGGCGGAGAGCAGCAGATGTTGGCAATCGGACGGGCGCTGATGACCAACCCGAAGCTGCTGGTGCTGGACGAGGCGACGGAAGGGCTGGCGCCGCTGATCCGCGAAAAGATCTGGACCGCGCTCTCGGAGCTGCGCAAGTCGGGCCTGTCGATCCTCGTGGTCGACAAGAACCTCAAGGACCTGCTCAAGCTGGCAGACCGGCATTTCATCATAGAGAAGGGCCAGGTGGTGTGGACGGGCACGTCGGCGGCACTGAAGAAGAACGAGGACGTGCAGCACCGCTATCTCGGGGTGTGACGGGTGCCGCCGTGATTGCGCCGTAAAGGGCAGGTCAACTTCGCTCCATGTTTCGACGGCTATCCAGATTTCTGGCCACATTCGTCATCGTCCTGATCCTACTGCCCATCGCGGCCGGGACGGCGCTGACCTATTCTCAAGGCTGGACGTCGAGCTGGCGCAATGCAGACTGGTCGTCGTCCGGCAAGCTGCCTTCCGCCTCTGCCGACAGGGATGCGGCGGTCTATGTCATGGCGGCACGCTCAGGCCGGTGGAAGGGCATCTTCGCGGTGCATCACTGGCTGGTGCTGAAGCCGGCAGGCGGTCAGTACGAACGCTATGACGTGGTTGGCTGGGGCAGCCCCGTTCGCCGGGATCACCGGGCAGCGGATGCACGCTGGTACTCGTCGGAACCGCAGATCATCCACGAGGTGCGCGGCGCACAGGCCGAGGCCCTGATCCCGAAACTGCGGGCAGCAGTCGCCGTCTATCCCTGGCGCGAGTATGGCGACTACCAGGTCTGGCCGGGCCCCAACTCCAACAGCTTCGTGGCCCAAATAGCCCGTTCGGTGCCGGAACTCGGCGTGGAACTCGATCCCGCCGGCATCGGCAAGGACTGGCTCGGCCCCGGCCTGCAAGCCGGGCGGATGCCATCCGGCACCGGCTGGCAGGTTTCACTGCATGGATTGATCGGCGCCGGCGCCTCATGGCGCGAGGGCGTGGAACTGCACTTCCTCGGCGCAACCATCGGAATCGACTTCAACCAACCGGCCATCAAGCTGCCGGCGCTGGGGCGCATTGGATTCAGCTAGGCGTTGCCGATCAATATCCCTGCCGCGAACACGATGAAGCCGCCAACCGCGATCTGGAACGCAGCGCGCAGGAACGGCGTGTCCATGTACTTGTAGCGTATCCACGAGATCGCCCACAGCTCGATGAACACGATAACGATGGCGAGCAGGGTCGCCGTCCAGAAATCCTGGAACAGGTATGGCAGCGTATGGCCAAGGCCGCCAATGGCGGTCATGATGCCGGCGGCGGATCCCCGTATCCACGGATGACCCCGGCCCGTCAGTTCGCCGTCATCGGACAGGGCTTCGGCAAACCCCATGGAAATGCCTGCCCCCACGGACGCGGCCGTACCCACAAGGAACGTCTCCCAGGTGTTGTGGGTGGCGAAGGCGGCGGCGAACAGCGGCGCCAGCGTCGACACCGAGCCATCCATCAGGCCAAGCAGGCCGGGCTGGACGATCTGCAGCAGGAAAAGCTGGCGCTCGGCGTCGGCTTCTTCCAGCTTGGTATCGGCGTCCAGATGCTTTTCGGACAGCCGTGCTGCAAGGTTCTCGTGGCCCTTCTCTTCCTCGGCAAGATCGAGCAGGAGCTTCTTCACGTCATCATCCGACGATCGTTCGGCCGCCTGCTTGTAGAAGCGGTAGTTCTCAAGCTCCATCACCTCGGCACGCTTGCGCACGGTGTCGAGCGAGAGCTGCTTCATCAGCCAGGCCGGCTGGTGCTTGACGAAGCCGGTGATGTCGGAGCGGCGGATCAGCGGGATGAAATCGCCGAACTTCTGCTGGAACAGCTCGGTCAGGCGCCTGCGGTGCTCGTGTTCTTCCTCGGCCATGTCGACGAACACCCGCGCGGAGGCCGGATACTTCTCCTGCAGCGAGTTGGCAAACGACATGTAGGTGCGCGCATCATCGTCTTCCGACGAGATCGCGAGCGCGAGGATTTCCTTTTCGGTGAGGTCGGCAAACGGTTTCACAGGCGAAGACTCTTGTTGTTGTTCAGACTGGCTGGATGTCTGTATTGTTTAGAATGTTTCCAAACAAACGTCCACCCCTCACCCCGCGCCATTTGTCCGCTTGACGGGTCATGTAGGTGCTGCCAAACAGCGCGCCATGACAGACACCTCGCACATTCGCAACTTTTCCATCGTGGCGCACATCGACCACGGCAAGTCGACGCTGGCCGACCGCCTGATCCAGGTCTGCGGCGGCCTCACCGAGCGCGAGATGAAGGAGCAGGTGCTCGACTCGATGGACATCGAGCGCGAGCGCGGCATTACCGTCAAGGCGCAGACGGTGCGCCTCGATTACACCGCCGACAATGGCGAGACCTATGAGCTCAACCTGATCGACACGCCCGGCCACGTGGACTTCGCCTACGAGGTGAACCGGTCGCTGGCCGCCGTGGAAGGCTCGCTGCTGGTGGTCGACGCCGCGCAGGGCGTGGAAGCCCAGACGCTGGCCAACGTCTACCAGGCCATCGACAACAACCACGAAATCGTGCCGGTCCTCAACAAGATCGACCTGCCGGCGGCTGAGCCTGACCGGGTCAAGCAGCAGATCGAGGACGTGATCGGGCTCGATGCGTCGGACTCGCTGGAAATCTCGGCCAAGACCGGCATCGGCATCAAGGAGTTGCTGGAGGCCATCGTACACCGGCTGCCCGCGCCAAAGGGCGACGCCAACGCGCCTCTGAAGGCGCTACTGGTCGACAGCTGGTACGACGCCTATCTTGGCGTCATCGTGCTGGTGCGCATCATCGACGGCAAGCTGAAGAAGGGCATGCGCATCAAGCTGATGTCCACCGATGCGAATTACCTGGTGGACCGTGTCGGCGTGTTCCGGCCCAAGCAGGAGATGGTCGGCGAGCTTGGCCCGGGCGAGATCGGCTTTCTGACGGCGGCGATCAAGGAAGTGGCCGACACCCGCGTCGGTGATACGGTGACGGAAGAAAAGCGTGAGTGCGTCAAGGCACTGCCGGGCTTCAAGCCGGCCCAGCCGGTGGTGTTCGCAGGTTTCTTCCCGGTGGACACGGCGGAGTTCGAGGACCTGCGCGACGCCATGGGCAAGCTGCGACTGAACGATGCCAGCTTCTCGTTCGAGATGGAGACCTCGGCGGCACTTGGCTTCGGCTTCCGGTGCGGCTTCCTGGGGCTGTTGCACCTGGAAATCATCCGCGACCGGCTGGAGCGCGAGTTCAATATCGAACTCATCACCACCGCACCGTCGGTGATCTACCATATCAACCTGACCAAGGGCGACATGCTGGAACTGCACAATCCGGCCGACATGCCCGAGCCGCACTATATCGACACCATCGAAGAACCTTGGATCAAGGCCACCATCCTGGTGCCCGACGAATATCTTGGCGCGATCCTGAAACTGTGCGAGGACCGGCGCGGGCGGCAGATCGAGCTGACCTATGCCGGCAGCCGCGCCATGGTGGTCTATGCGCTGCCGCTCAACGAGGTGGTGTTCGACTTCTACGACCGGCTGAAGTCCGTCACCCGCGGCTATGCCAGTTTCGACTACCAGATGGTCGGCTACGAACCCGGCGATCTTGTCCGCATGCAGATCCTGGTCAACGACGAACCGGTGGATGCGCTGGCCACCATCGTGCACCGGGGCCGGGCCGAACAGCGCGGGCGGGTGATGTGCGAGAAGCTGAAGGATCTGATCCCGCGGCACATGTTCAAGATCCCGATCCAGGCCGCCATCGGCGGGCGCATCATCGCGCGCGAAACCATCTCCGCGCTACGCAAGGACGTGACCGCCAAGTGCTATGGCGGCGACGCCACGCGCAAACGGAAACTTCTGGACAAGCAGAAGGAAGGCAAGAAGAAGATGCGCCAGTTCGGCCGCGTCGAGATTCCGCAGGACGCCTTCATCTCGGCCCTCAAGATGGACGAAAACTAGACTTTGCCGTCATGCCCGGACTTGATCCGGGCATCTGGCCCGCAACATCATCGGGTCACGGTCTGCGACCGCCCCCGTGATGACGAAGTTCCATCAATCCTATCAAGCCGAGTTGTAGTGCAGGTGCGCCCGCAGCTCGGGAATGTAGTTTTCGTAGCGGCGTGCGATGCAGGCTTCATCATAGCCGCAGGCATTGCGCCGGCTGATCCAGCGGCGATGGTCGCGCTTGATCTGGCGGCCGAAGGCTGGATCCTCGTATTTCACATACTGCGAGTTCATCACCCGGAAGTAGGTGCGCGACATGCGCCGGTCGAGCGAAGACAGGTAGCTGGAGTCGCATATGGCGACTTCAACCGGCAGCTTGGCATAGCGGCAGTTGAACCCTGGCCCTTCGACCTGGGCGGCGCCCGACATGGTTGCGGTGGATGCGATGGCCGCGGCAAGGCCGACGCCGGCGAGTTTGAGCGTGGTGGTCATGGCATCTGGTTCCCTGAATGGTTGCCCGTTGGTGATGGGCTCACCTTGGGTCAGCACGCCTGAACCGGAGATGAACCGGCCCGTCAGCTGACGTAAAGGAATACTGCTACTGCCCCGCGGTTGCCGTCAAGCCTGAAACGGCTTGAAGTGCTTCGACAGCTTGAGGCCCTGCTTCTGGTAGTTGGAACCGATGCCCTGCCCGTAGACCGTTTCGGGGGCTTCGGACAGGGGTTCATAGATGAGCCGGCCGATGATCTGGCCATCCTCGAGGATGAACGGCACCTCGTGGCTTCTGACCTCGAGCACGGCGCGCGCGCCCTCGCCATTGCCTGACGCATCTCCGAAGCCGGGGTCGAAAAACCCGGCATAATGCACACGAAACTCCCCCACCAGAGGGTTGAACGGCACCATCTCGGCGGCATGGGTGGGCGGCACTCGCACGGCTTCCTTGGACGCCAGGATGTAGAACTGGTCCGGATCGAGGATCAGCGAATCATGCTGCCAGATCGGGTCCCAGTAGTCGAGCACCTCAAGTGCGGCCTTGCGATCCACATCGACCAGGCCCGAGTGGCGCTTGGCGCGAAAGCCGACCGGCTGGCCGTGGCCGAAACTTGAAAGGTCGATGGAAAGCGCGATGCCGTTGTCGATGTCCACGGTGCCGGACGTGACCAGCGGCCTTTCACGGTGCAGGGCGTGGATGACCTCGTCGGAGGCATTCACCTCGCCGTGGCGGAACCGGATCTGCGACAGGCGTGAGCCGGTGCGGGCCAGGATGGGGAACGTGCGCGGCGATATCTCGGCGTAGAGTGGCCCGTGATAGCCGTCAGGAACGGTGTCGAAATGCGAGGCATGATCGGCGATAACGCGGGTGAAGATGTCGAGCCGGCCGGTTGAGCTCTTCGGGTTGGCGGCGGCCGCCACGCCTTTGGGCAGGGCGAGGCTTTCCTGGAGTGGTACGATGTAGACGCAGCCAACCTCCAGCACCGCCCCCGCCGTCAGGTCGATCTTGTGCAGCGACAGCCGCTCCAGCCGGTCGGCGACGGTGTTGCGCGGACCCGGCATGAACGAGGCCCGCACCCGCCAGGCCACCTCGCCAAGGCGCAGGTCCAGGCTGGCCGGCTGCACCTGATCGGCGTCGAAAGCCTGCCCGGCAATGATATGGCCTTGCTCGGCCATCTGACGTATGATGTGGGCAGGCGCTATGCCGCACTTGGGAGTCATTGTCATTCGGGCTGCTCCGGGCTCAAACTGTTGGTCTCGGGGATAGCACATAGCCCACCCCTTGTCGGCCATGGCGGCAGGGAATCGTGCCGGACATGCCTGATTCCCGTGGATAAACGGTCTTTGCCGGGAGGTGTATCGGCCACCTCCAGACGCTGCGGCAGCTACCTGCTGATACACGACTTGCGAAGGCGGATCATGAACCAGTATGCAGCTACAACTCATGGAATCCAGGTCCTCGTACACCCGGAGTTCCTTGCCGACCGGTCCGACCCGGATGAGAACTACTATGTCTGGGCCTACACCATCACCATCGAAAACACGTCCGAGCAGACCGTGACCTTGCGCACCCGGCACTGGGAGATCATCGACGCCAACGGCCAGCGCCAGCACGTGGATGGCGAGGGCGTTGTGGGCAAGCAGCCGACGCTCGGGCCAGGCGAACGCTTCGAGTACACCTCCGGCTGTCCGCTGGGAACGTCCAGCGGCTTCATGACCGGCTTCTACACCATGGAATCGCACGACGGCCAGCTGCTGGACGTGCAGGTACCGCCGTTTTCGCTCGACTCGCCGCAAGCCGCGCTTACCATCAACTGAAGCAGGGCAACCGGTATTGCGGGAGACGAGAACAGCGTGATGGCCACATCCCCAACCGCCCGCCGGGGAGCCGGCTCAGCCGAACTGCTTGCCCGGCTGATAAGTTTCGACACCACTTCGCACCTCACCAACGTACCGCTGATCGATTTTGCCGAGGATTACCTGAAGGGCTTCGGCTTTGCCACGCTGCGTGCAGATCTCGAGCCGGGCAAGACCAACCTGGTCGCCACCATCGGACCGAAGCAGGACGGCGGCATCGTGCTGTCAGGCCACACCGACGTGGTGCCGGTGGACGGACAGGACTGGAGCAGCGATCCGTGGACCGCACGCGAGTCGGACGGCAAGCTGTACGGGCGCGGCGCGTGCGACATGAAAGGCTTTCTCGCCTGCTGCCTCGCCGCCGCTCCCGGCCTTGCATCGCGCACCCTGTCGCGGCCGGTGCACCTGGTGTTCTCCTGTGACGAGGAAGTCACCTGCGAAGGCGTGCTGCCGGCGATCAGGCGGTTTGGCGCAGACCTGCCGATGCCTTCGGTCTGCATCGTTGGCGAGCCGACCATGATGGAGGTGGTAACCGGCCAGAAGGCGTGCCAGGCCTTCCTCACCACATTCACCGGGGTGGAAGCACATTCTTCGCAGCCGATGACCGGGTGGAGTGCGCTGTCGGAGGCCGCCGCCATGGTGGTGGAGCTTGACCGGCTGGCGGCAGAAATGCGCGAGCGCGGTGATCCGTACGGCGAGTTCGACCCGCCTTACACCACTATCCATGCAGGCGTGCTGAACGCTGGCACCACCTCGAACATCGTTCCGAACCGGGCAACCTTGTCATGGGAGACGAGGCTGCTGCCCAGCCAGGACGAGAACGAAATCCGCGACCGCATGGCAGCGTGGGTTTCTGCGCGCAACGCGGCCATGAAGACCCGCTTCCCCCACGCCGGCATCGAGACGGACAATTATGTCAACGTGCCCGGCCTCGCGCCTGAGCCGGACGGCGAGGCACGGTCGCTCGCGATGCGCCTGACCGGATCGAACCGCACGGAGGTGGTCTCATATGCGACGGAATCCGGCCACTTCCAGGCAGCAGGCATGTCGACAGTGATCTGCGGGCCGGGATCGGTCGACCAGGCGCACAAGCCGGACGAGTTCGTGGCGCTGGACCAGCTTGCCCAGTGCAACCGGTTTCTCGGCAGGCTGGCAGACACGCTGAGCGCCTGAGCCGGCGGGCTAGTCGCCGCCCGTTTGGGCGTCGATGTCGGCCGGCGAGAAGACGTACTCGGTGGAGCAGAATTCGCACTTCACCTTGATCTCGCCATCCTCGGCCATGTGAGCGCGATCATCATCCGACATGCGCGCCAGTATATCCCTGAGCCGGTCAGCGGAGCATGAGCAGTAGCGTTCGAACTTGAGCTCCGGATACACCGTCACGCCGTCTTCGTGGAACAGCCGGTAGAGCACCCGTTCAGACGACAGCAGCGGGTCCAGCATCTCGTGGTCCTCAACGGTGTCGAGCAGGAACTTGGCCTTCACCCAATTGTCATCCTCGGCGACCTCGTCCTCGGTGCCGTCGGGATTGTCGCCGGAGTAGACCTGCATCGGGCTGATGCCGCGATCTGCTGGCAGATGCTGGATCATGATGGCACCGGCACGCCATGAAGGTGCTGCGCCCGCTCTGCCCACCAGCGGGCCTGCCGCCAGCTTGAGCATGGTGGGTATCTGCTCCGATTGCCGGAAGTACTCGTGCGCGGCGTCGGACAGGGTTGCATTCTGCAGGCCGACGATGCCCTGGTAGCGTTCCATGTCGGCGCCCTGGTCTACGGTCATCGCCAGGTGGCCATTGCCGATCACCGCCTGTGGCGTCAACTTGCCCGAGGCCTCGAGCGCTGCCAGCTGATCGTGGTGAACGCGGGCATAGCCGCGTACCAGGTTGGGCGAGGCGAAGTCGGCCACCAGCATGTCGACCGGACCGTCGGTCGAGGTCTGCAGGATGAACTTGCCGTCGAACTTCAGCATGGAGCCGAACATGGCGGCAAGCGTTACGGCCTCGGCCAGCACCGCGGAGGCCGCCATCGGGTAATCATGGCGGTCGAGGATTTGGTCGAGCACGTTGCCAAACCGGACCATGCGACCGCGCACGCCGAGCGGCTTGATCTCGAACGGCAGGACCGCATCCTCAACCGAGATGGCAGACGTAATGTCGACTGTACGGGGATCTTTCACGATATCGCGCGTCCGTCGGTTCAAAGCTTGTTCAGGCACCAGCGCAGGATTGCCTTCTGGGCGTGCAGGCGGTTCTCCGCCTCGTCCCAGACCACCGAGCGCGGCCCGTCGATGACCGAAGCAGTCACCTCTTCCTCACGGTGGGCGGGCAGGCAGTGCATGAAGATCGCGTCATCTGCGGCGTGAGACATGAGCGCGTCATTGACCTGGTAAGACTGGAGCAGGTTGTGGCGCGAGGCCGTGTCGGTATCGTTCATCGACACCCAGGTATCGGTGACCACGCAGTCCGCACCGCTGACGGCGGCCTGGGGGTCGGTGCCAACGCTCACCTTCGCTCCGTTCGCCCGTGCCCAGGCAAGGGCATCCGCATCGGGCGAGAGCTCCGGCGGGGTCGAGATGGAGAGTTCAAAGTCAAGCTTGCCTGCTGCGTGTATCCAGGATGTCAGCACGTTGTTGCCGTCGCCAACCCAGGCCACCTTGCGTCCGGCCACAGTGCCCTTGTGCTCGAGCAGGGTCAGCAGGTCGGCCATGATCTGGCAGGGATGCGAGGCATCGGTCAGGCCGTTGATGACCGGCACGCTCGCCTCGCTGGCGAGTTCCGCCAGCTTTTCCGGTTCGTGGGTTCTAAGCATGATGATGTCGGCCATGCGCGACAGCACCCGTGCCGTGTCAGCAATCGTCTCGCCGCGGCCCAGCTGCAGATCAGCCGCCGACAGCACGATGCTCTGTCCGCCAAGCTGGCGGATGGCAACGTCGAACGATACGCGGGTCCGCGTGGAAGGCTTTTCGAAGATCATCGCCAGCAGATGCCCGTCAAGCGGACGCAGGCCGTCGATCACCCCGCGCGGCGTGCCTTCGCGGGCCTGCTTGGCCATCAGCGCGCCGGACAGCATGGCGTTCAGATCTGCCGTCTCCACGTCGCAGATATCGATGAAAGAGCGATAGTTGCCGTTTTCAGACATCTTAATTGGTTCCTGGAACTGGATAATGCCGGGACTGGCGGGAGCCGGTCAGGCAGCTTTCTGTTTCAGTGCCCGGCAGGCACTCTCGATGCGAGCGACCGCCTCACCGATTTCCTCGTCCGACACGATCATCGGCGGCAGCAGGCGCACCACGTTGTCGCCGGCAGTGACGACCATGAGCCCATGCTCCAGGCAGCTTGCCGCGAGTTCGGCATTGACCACGCCGGACTTGCACTTGATGCCCATCATCAGGCCGGCGCCGCGAACTTCTTCGATGATGCCTGGAAATTCGTCCTTCAGCGCGGCCAGCTTCTGGTTGAGCAGCAGCGCCTTGCGCTGGACCTCATCCAGAAAGCCCTGCTCCAGAATGATGTCGAGAACGGCGTTGCCGACCGCCATCGCCAGCGGATTGCCGCCATAGGTGGAGCCGTGGGTGCCGGCGGTCATGCCCTTGGCAGCCTCCGCCGTGGCGAGGCATGCGCCGAGCGGGAAGCCGCCACCGATGCCCTTGGCCGAGGCCAGAATGTCCGGCATGATGCCGGACTGCTGGTAGGCAAACAGCGTACCGGTGCGGCCCATGCCACATTGCACTTCATCGAATACCAGCAGCAGGCCATGCTTGTCGCACAGCTCGCGCAGGCCCTTGAGGCACTTGGCGGGTAGCGGGCGAATGCCGCCCTCGCCCTGCACCGGTTCGATCAGGATGCCGGCGGTTTCCGGGCCGATGGCTGCCTCGATGGCATCATGGTCGGCGAACGGCACCTGGTCGAAACCCGGCGTGGCCGGGCCGAAGCCTTCGAGATATTTCGCCTGGCCGCCAGCGGCGATGGTCGCCAGCGTGCGGCCATGGAAGGCGCCTTCAAAGGTGATCAGGCGGTACTTCTCCGGATGACCCGATACTGCGTGATACTTGCGCGCCATCTTGATGGAGGCTTCGAGTGCCTCGGCGCCCGAATTGGTGAAGAACACGTAGTCGGCGAAAGTGTTCGCGGTGAGCCGTTCAGCCAGCCTCTCGCCTTCCGCAATCCGGTACAAATTCGAGGTATGCCAAAGGGTTTCTGCCTGCTTCTTCAGGGTTTCGACCAGGTGCGGATGGCAGTGGCCGAGACTGTTCACGGCGATGCCTGCGCCAAAGTCGAGCAGGCGGCGGCCGTCGCTGGTTCGCACCCAGCAGCCCTCGCCGCTTTCGATGGCGAACGGGGTGCGGTTGTAAGTGGGCAGAACAGCGCTGGACATGCCGGAAGGGCCCTTCTGGATGGTTGAACGTAGACGGAGCTTCAAATGGCAAACGCCGCCGGACTGGCGGCGGCGTCTTCACTGAACGCCCCGAATATATGCATGTTTGGGCCCAAAATCAACGTATGGCGCACCTTCGGCAAGGGTGTCCGGCGGACCGGTCCTGCCTGGCCCAAGGCGACATGAGTCAGAACGCCGCATGTACGGGGGTCAAAGCTGGGGATTAACCTTTGATTAACCATAAATCCGGGCCGAAGCTGGGGAAAAACCCCGAAAAACACGGCCCGACTCTTGCGGCTGATTCAGCGTATTTAGTAGGGTCACGCTCAACAGCCTACGAGATGTAGCGATTTCTGTCCGTACATATGCGTTTCAACACCGAGCCAGAGCCTTGGCCGGTGAAGAGGGAAGGATTCAGCCTTGAGCGACAACATCGAGCCAATCGACAGCAACCAGAAACTGCCCTGGACAGATGAAAGGGTCGAGCTTCTGAAGAAGATGTGGGCCGAGGGTCTGAGCGCCAGCCAGATCGCGGCAAAACTGGCCGGCGGTGTCACCCGCAATGCGGTCATCGGCAAGGTTCACCGTATGGGCCTGTCCGGCCGGGTCACCAGGACCCGGGTCAGCACGCCGCGCACCCGCAAGACGCGCGAACCGAGCCACCCTGGCCGCCCGTCGGCTGGCGGAACTGCCGATACCGGCAGTGCCCCGATGCGCAGCATCGGCAATACCGCGCTCAAGCCGATGCCTGCACCGAAACCGGAGCCAATCCTGGAGCCGTTGCCGATCCGCGTGGCGGACATTCCGGTGGGCGAGCGGGTTACCATCCTGATGCTGTCGGACAAGACCTGCCGCTGGCCAATCGGCGACCCGAGCCACGAGGACTTCTGCTTCTGCGGCAAGCAGCCGAAGGACGGCTTGCCCTATTGCGCAGGCCATGCGGCAATCGCCTACCAGCCGCACAGCGACCGCCGGCGGCGTACAGGCTAAACATCGAAGCTGTTAGTGCAGGGGATGCAACAGGAGGGCGGTTCGAAAGGACCGCCCTTCCTGCTTGTTGCCCGGTGCCCGGGAAATTCAGGCGTTGACCGCCCCGAAGCGTTCGTCGAACGAGTAACCCACCCCGCGCACGGTGCGGATCGGATTGGCCTCGCGGGCCCGGTTGATCGACTTGCGCAACCGCCCGACATGGACATCGACCGTGCGTTCATCGACATATACGTCGCGTCCCCAGACGGCATCGAGCAGCTGCGCGCGGGTGAACACCCGGCCCGGCGTCTGCATCATGTGCTCGAGCAACCTGAACTCGGTCGGAGACAGCTCGATGTCGCGTCCCGAGCGCTGCACCCGCCGGGTGCGCCGGTCGAGCATCAACTCGCCTGCCTTGAGCACGTCGGCAACAGCATCGGGACTGGAGCGGCGCAACAGCGACTTCACCCGCGCCATCAGTTCAGGAACGGAAAACGGCTTCACGACATAATCGTCAGCGCCGGTGGCAAGACCCCTTACCCGCTCGGTCTCCTCGCCCCGGGCGGTGAGCATGATGATGGGCACCTCACGGGTGTCCGGGCGCGCCCGCAGCGAGCGGCAAATCTCGATGCCCGACATGTTGGGCAGCATCCAGTCGAGCAGGATGATGTCAGGCGTATCGACGGAAACTTCGCGCACGACATCTTCGCTACCGTCCAGCGTGCGCACGTTGAAACCCTCGGCCTTGAAATTATAGGCCAAAAGCTCCTGGATCGGTTCCTCGTCTTCAACGATGAGTACGGTGGCAGGCATCAGCAGGCTCCATCAACAGGTTCACCGGCGCCTACTTGGCTAGCGGCTGGACAGGAGTGACCGAGGTGGCGTCTTCCTTCGGGCGTTCGCCCTTCGGCGCACCGCCGGTTATGAGGTAATGGATGTTCTCGGCGATGTTGGTAGTATGATCGCCAATGCGTTCGATATTCTTGGCGCCGAACAGGAGATGGGTGCACATGCCGATGGTGCGGGCGTCCTCCATCATGTAGGTCAGAAGCTCGCGGAACACCGAGTTGTAGAGCGCGTCGATGCGGCTGTCCTTCACCCAAACGTCCTGGGCCTTGTCAACGTCGAGGCGGGCATAGGCATCCAGCACGTCTGAGAGCTGCTCTAGCGCCAGTTCGGCCATGCGGTTCATGCCTGCGTTGACCGAGCGTGGCAGCGGTTCGTCGACTGCAAGCGTGCGCTTTGCGATGTTCTTGGCAAGATCGCCGATGCGCTCAAGATCAGACGAGATGCGGATCGCGACGATGATCGCGCGAAGGTCGGCTGCCATCGGCTGGCGCTTGGCGATCAGCTTGATGGCGCGCTTCTCAAGGTCCTTTTCCAGCCGGTCGATCTTGTCGTCCGCCGCGATCACACGTTCAGCTAGTTCGCGATCCGAGCGGGACAGTGCCTCGATGGACTTGCCGAACTGGTCTTCCGCAAGGCCGCCCATCTGCGCGATGAGCTTGCGCAGTTCGGCAAGTTCCTCGTCGAAGGCGGATACGATATGCGTGTTCATGTTGGTTTCAGCCTTTCAAGCGGGCACGGCGGTCAGCCGAAGCGGCCCATGATGTAGTCCTGGGTGCGGCGTTCCTGGGGATTGGTGAACATGGCTTCGGTGTCGCCAACCTCTACCAGGGTACCAAGGTGGAAGAACGCGGTGAGCTGCGAGACTCGCGCGGCCTGCTGCATCGAGTGGGTGACGATGACGATGCAGTAGTTCTCGCGCAGTTCGTCGATCAGTTCCTCGATTCTTGCCGTGGCGATCGGGTCGAGTGCCGAACACGGCTCGTCCATCAGGATGACGTCCGGGTTCACAGCGATGGCGCGGGCAATGCAAAGCCGCTGCTGCTGCCCTCCGGACAGACCGGTGCCCGGCGACTCCAGCCGGTCCTTCACTTCCTCGAACAGGCCCGCGCGCTTGAGCGAGTTGACGACGATTTCCTCAAGGTCGGTCCTGTTGCGGGCGAAACCATGAATGCGCGGCCCATAAGCGATGTTGTCGAAGATCGACTTGGGAAACGGGTTGGGCTTCTGGAACACCATGCCGACGCGGGCGCGCAGCTGCACCACGTCGAGCGCGGGGTCGTAGATGTCCTCGCCGTCGATTGTGATCCTGCCGCCGACACGGGCAGTCGGAATGGTGTCGTTCATGCGGTTGATGCAGCGAAGGAAGGTGGACTTGCCACAGCCCGAAGGCCCGATGAAGGCCGATACGGCACGGTCGGGAATCTTGATGTCGAGCGGGTAGATGGCCTGCTTGTCGCCATAGTGGACGGTGACGCCCTCAGTGACGATCTTGGGCTTGCGCTCCTTCATGATGGCCGGCTCGGCCGGGGTCATCACCGTCTCGAAGCGGGCGGGCTTTTCTGCGACTGCAGCATCCATGAGTACTCTCCAAAACCTTCAGACGGGGCGCGGGCTACCAGCGCCGCTCGAAGCGCCGGCGCAGAAACACCGCCAGTGCGTTCATGATGAACAGGAAGCCGAGCAGAACGATGGTGGCGCCGGCCGTGCGCTCGACGAAGCCGCGTTCGGCCGAACTGGCCCACATGTAGATCTGCACCGGCAGCGCAGTGGCCGGCTCAAGCGGCGTCGACGGCACATCGACGACGAAGGCCACGAGGCCAATCATCAGCAGGGGCGCGGTTTCGCCCAGTGCCTGCACGAGGCCGAGGATCGTGCCGGTCATGATGCCGGGCAGTGCCAGCGGCAGCACATGATGAAACACTGCCTGCATCTTCGAGGCACCCACGCCAAGCGCGCCCTCGCGAATCGAAGGCGGCACCGCGGTCAGTGCAGCGCGCGAGGCGATGATGACCGTCGGAAGGGTCATCAGCGTCAGAACCAGGCCTCCGACCAGCGAGGCGGACCTTGGCAGGCCCATGAAACTGATGAACACGGCGAGGCCCAGCAGGCCGAACACGATCGACGGCACGGCGGCAAGGTTGTTGATGTTGACCTCGATGAGATCGGTCCAGCGGTTCTTCGGCGCGAACTCCTCGAGATAGATGGCCGCCGCAACGCCGATAGGCACGGCCAGCAGCGCCACGGTCAGCATCATGAAGAACGAGCCGACGATTGCGACCAGCAGACCGGCGGTTTCGGGCTGGCTGGACGCGCCGAAGGTGAACAGGCCGGTATTGAACTTCTTCGCCAGAATGCCCTTGTCGACCGCCGCATCGACCCAGGCGAGCTGACGGTTGTTGAGCTGGCGGCGGTCTTCCGGAATGTCACGGTCGATGGCGCCTTTCAGCAAGGCGTCGACGTTGCCCTGGGCCAGCAGCCAGACCGGCTTCGTTTGCCCGATCAGGTCGGGGCTGGCGAGCACCATGTCGCGCAACTGAACATCGATGCCGCGAGACAGAAGTTCGTTGGCGTCCTTGCGCTCCTTGCGGTCGGCTTCGTTTGCGCCGATGACCTGATAAAGGGCGGTGCGGGCAATCTTGTCCCAGTTGGCAAGCCGCAGTGTCTGTTCGTCCCGCTTGCCGTCGGGCGCGATCACGTCCTCGGCGAAGGTTACGTTGAGCAGGAACTTCGATTGCAGGAAGGCTGTCCAGCCAGTCCCGATGATGGTGGTGAACAGGATGACCAGGAATGCGGTGGCAAAGCACAGCGCTGCAATGCCGTACATGCGGAAGCGGCGCTCAGCGGCATAGCGCTTCCTTGTGCGGGCGCGGGCCTCGTCACTGTTCCAGGCGCGGGCTCTGGTGCGGGCGGGATCTGCGGTGATGTCGGCCATCAGTCGTATTGCTCCCGGTAGGTGCGCACGATGTGCAAGGCGAAGACGTTCAGCCCCAGCGTGATCACAAACAGGGTGAGCCCAAGGGCAAACGCGACCAGCGTCTGAGGTGAATTGAACTCCAGGTCACCGGTGAGCTGGCTGACGATCTTGACGGTCATGGTGGTGACCTGCTCGAACGGATTGGCGGTCAGGTTTGCAGCGATACCGGCCGCCATCACCACGATCATGGTCTCGCCGATGGCACGCGACGCCGCCAGCAGGACCGCGCCGACGATTCCCGGAAGGGCCGCGGGCAACACCACCTGCTTGATGGTTTCTGACTGGGTGGCGCCGAGACCGTAGGAACCGTCGCGCAGCGATTGCGGCACAGCGGAAATGATGTCGTCCGACAGGGACGAAATGAATGGGATGATCATGACGCCCATCACGATGCCGGCGGTGAGCACCGAGTTGGCCGAGATGTCAAGGCCGAGCGAACCACCGAAGTCGCGCAGGAAAGGACCGAAAGCGATCAGCGCGAACAGGCCATAAACGATGGTCGGGATGCCGGCGAGGATTTCCAGCATCGGCTTGGCGACCGTGCGCACCCGCTCATTGGCGTATTCGGACATGTAGATGGCCGACATCAGCCCGACCGGCACCGCGACCAGCAGGGCGAAGAACGAGATGTAGAGCGTGCCCCAAAGCAGCGGCAGAACGCCGAACTGGCCGGAACTGTCGCTACCGGCGGCAGAGAAACGGGGGTCCCAGACTGTGCCGAACAGGAAGTCGGTGACAGGCACCATCGAGAAGAAGTGGATCGATTCAAACAGCACCGAGAAGACGATGCCGATAGTGGTGAAGATGGCGACCGCAGATGCCGACATCAGGCCCAGCAACATCATCCGCTCAACCAGATTGCGGGCGCGCAGGCCAGTAGCAACCTTGCGCCAACCGTAGAAGAAACCGCCGACTGCGGCCAGTACGGTCACACCGGTGGCCAGCAGACGCGACACCGACTTTGCCTGCGACACGTCGCGGGCGATGTCCACCATCCAGCCCTCGGGAGCGGACGGCAGGAAGATGTCCTTTGCCGCGAGCATGCGCTGCACGTCGGGGCCGGCCTCGCGCACCTGGGCAATGTCGGCTGCCGTCAGCCGGCTCCAGCCGTCGGCGAGCGAGTTGATGACCAGCAGCACGAGCGACTGTTCGCCGGCCGGCCTCGCGGCCACGTCCGGCGGCAGTGCAGCGCTCATGATCTTCGACAGGTAGAACGGCTCGGCAATGGCCCAGGCAACGACGACCAGCAGGGCGGGAATGACCGTCAGCAATGCGACGTAGACACCATGGTAGACGGGCCGTGAGTGGAGGCGCTGACCACGGTTTGCCTGTTCGATGGAGCGGGCGCGGCTGCGGGCCAGCCACCAGACGAGCACAAAGGCCGCAGCGCAGAAAAGTGTAAGGAGGCCGGTAGACACCTGGTGGACGCCCTGTTCCTGATTGCCGGCGCTCTTTGCGGCGCATTCAGCGAGGCACCTCAAGGGGTGCCGGAAAATTCAGTAAAACGGATGCCGCCGGACCGCTTGCACGATCCGGCGGCAGGGCAGCAATTACATACCCATCGTGGTTTCGTTCTTGACGGCGTTCTGCACTTCTTCAGCCTCGTTTGCCGGCAGCGGCACCAGGCCGTAGGCAGCAAGCGGGCCATCTTCGCCAGCCATCTTCTCGGACACGAAGAACTCGGCATATTCCTTCAGGCCGGGGATGACGCCGATATGTGCCTTCTTGATGTAGAAGAACAGCGGGCGCGACACCGGGTATTCGCCGGATGCCACGGTCTCGACCGACGGAGAGACGCCGGACATGGTGGCGACCTTCAGCTTGTCGGTGTTGTTTTCGTAGAACGACAGACCGAATACGCCGATGCCCTGCGGGTTCGATGCGAGGCGGGCGAGGGTTTCGGTGTAGTCGCCGTCGATGTCGACAGCCTTGCCGTCCTTGCGAACCTGCATGCAGGCCTTGCCGGCAGCCTTCTTGTCCATGCCGCCAGCGATCATCGCTTCCATGGTGCCGGAGGCTTCACAGCCGGCTTCCAGAACCTTCTCTTCGAACACTTCGCGGGTGCCGTGCTTTTCGCCCGGAATGTAGGCCGCGATTTCCCAGGCCGGGAAGTTCGGGTTCACGTCTTTCCAGGTCTTGTTCGGGTTGTCGACCAGCTTGCCGTCGACGACGATCTGCGGTGCGAGCGCCAGGAACCAGTCCTTCGGCTCGAACGCGAAGCTGTCGGCCTTGGCGTCGGATGCAAACACGATGCCGTCATAGCCGAACTTGACTTCGATGATGTCCTTCACGCCGGCTTCGGCGCAGGCCTTGACTTCCGATTCCTTGATCTTGCGCGAGGCATTGGCGACGTCAATGGTCTCGGCGCCGACGCCCTGGCAGAACTGCTTCAGGCCAGCGGAAGAACCACCCGACTCAACGACGGGGCTCTTGAAGTTGGAGTAGGTCTTGCCGAACTCTTCCGCCACGATCTGGGCGTAGGGCAGAACGGTGGAGGAGCCTGCAACCTGGATCTGGTCGCGGGCCTGGGCGGCGGTGCCGGCGGCTGCCAGCGATGCGATGGCCACGGTGGCCATGAGGAAACTGCGCTTGATCATCTTGATGACCTTCCCTGATGGGGCTTTTGCCCCGGTGGTAGACATATGCGGCCACCTCAGTGCACCTGACCGGCTTCCCAAGCCGTGGCCGCTTCGAACGGCCCATCAGGTATCGCTGCCACGACAAGACTGTGTGACATTTACATGACAATTAAATGACATTTCAAGACATTGATATGAAATGATTATTCCACCGAGCGTCGAACCTGGGCAGCCTCAGGCAGGCGAATTGTGAAGGTGCTTCCGGCACCTTTCGCGGAACGGATGTCCAGATCGCCCCGATGGCGCAGGACGATGTGCTTCACGATGGCGAGGCCCAGCCCGGTGCCGCCGCGGGAGCGGCTTTCCTGCTCGTTGACCCGGTAGAAACGCTCGGTCAGGCGCGGCAGGTGCTCTGCGGCAATGCCATCGCCATGATCGGTCACCGACAAGGAGACACGGCCGCGTGCGGTGTCACGCTTGATGGCGATGTCGACACCCTTGTCGGGCGCGCCATACTTGATGGCGTTCTCCACGAGGTTCTGCACAATCTGGATCAGTTCGTCGCGGTCGCCGGTGACCTGTACCGGTCCGTCGGTCTGGAGCCTCATTTCGCAGCCGGCAGCGCGGGCCTGACCGGCCAGCATGTCGAGCGTGTAGCGGGCAATCTCGGCAAGGTCGACCGTGCCCGCCGGCGGGCGGTGAACGTTCATCTCGACCCGTGACAGCGACAACAGGTCATCGATGAGCCGGCGCATCCGGTGCGCCTGCTCCAGCACCCGGGACAGGAATCGCTCCTGTGCGGCGGGATCGTTGCGGGCGGGGCCCTGCAGGGTTTCGATATACCCGGTCAACGAAGCAAGCGGGGTACGCAGTTCGTGACTGGCGTTGGCGACAAAGTCGGCGCGCATGCGTTCAAGATGCTGCTGGGCGGTGAGGTCGCGCAGCAGGATGCTGGCAGCCGGCGTGCCGGCACCGGGCAGCACGAGCGGTGCGATGAAGGCTTCGAAGCGCCGCCCGCCGCCGGTACGCCGCTCATAGTCCGCACGCCTGGCGATGCCGGTCACGGCAACGGTTTCCACCGCCTCCAGAATGGAGGGTGCGCGAACGTGCTGGGACAGGTGATCGCCGGTGATGGTCGCGTTGAAAAGCTGGCGTGCATTCTCGTTGGCAGCAAGCACCCGGCCAGCTCTGTCGACCACCAGAAATGGGTCGGGGATGGCGTCGGCGAAGCTGCGCGCGAAGCCGCCAAATTCCGGTTGCGGCGACAAGCCTGCTTTCGCATCATCGCTGGGCGCTTGCGCGGTCTGACCGTCCTGTTGCTGCCTGTTCCAGATCATAAAGGGAATCATGATGGCAAATATCTGCCATGACAATGTGACAACTGTGTTGGATGATCCGAGACCAGCGCCGGACGAGGCCGGCATCGTCGCCTTCATGGCGCAGTCGGAGGGGTTTTTTCCGGACGATGCGGTTGACCCGAGCATGGCCGAGATGCGGGCCTGCTACGATGATTTGTGCCGGCATTTTCACGGCGGACGCCCGGCGGGCATGAAGGTGGACGACATGAATGCGCCCGGCGCTGCCGGTGCTATTGCGCTCAGGCGGTACGTTCCTGCCCGTGGTCGTGACGGGGCAGGCCTGATCTATCTGCACGGCGGCGGTTACGTGCTGGGTTCGCTGGACACCCACGACGACATCTGCTGCGGGCTGGCGGAACTGTCCGGCGCCACGGTCATCGCCGCCGATTACCGGCTGGCGCCCGAGCATCGGTTTCCCGCTGCTTTCGAGGACAGCGCGGCTGCAACCCACCATATCCTTTCAAATCCCGGCACGTTCGGCATCGATCCTTCGCGCACGGCGCTTGGCGGAGACTCGGCTGGCGGCAACCTGACGGCCGCTGTTTGCCTGTACCGGCGCGACCAGGGCCTGCAAATGCCAACCGGTCAGGTGCTCATCTACCCCGCGCTCGGCGGCGACATGAGCCGGGGATCCTATATCAGTCGGGCCAACGCGCCGGGCCTGACCACGGCAGACATGCAGGCCTATGACGGCTGGTACATCGGACCGGAAAACGAAGCCGCGCTACGCTCAAAGTTTCGCGCACCGCTGCTCGAGACCGACTATGCCGGCTTGCCCCCGGCATTCATGGTGGCGTGCGAATGGGACCCGTTGCGTGATGACTGCTTCGACTATGCGGCGCGGTTGAGAGCAGCAGGAGTGAAGGCCGTGGTTCGGCATGAGCCCGAATTGATCCACGCAGCGCTGCGGGCGCGCTACGTCTCGCCGGCAGCAGGTGCAATGTTTGCTGCGCTCGCCGGCGCAGTCAGGGACTTCACAGCATGACGGCCGTCATCGACCAGTTTCCGCGCAAGGTTCGCGAGATCGAAAACCAGTGGATCACATTGCCCGACGGCTGCCGGCTGGCGGCGCGAATCTGGTTGCCCGAGGACGCTGAAGCCGATCCGGTGCCGGCCATTCTCGAGTACCTGCCGTACAGAAAGCGCGATGGCACCATTGTGCGCGATCACCTGACCCACCCTTATTTTGCCGGTCACGGCTATGCCTGCGTGCGCGTGGACATGCGCGGCTGCGGCGAAGCGGACGGCGTGCTGGAGGACGAGTACAGCGCGCAGGAACTGGCGGATGGCGTGGAGGTGATCAACTGGCTCGCGGCTCAAGCCTGGTGCACCGGCAGGGTGGGCATGATGGGCATATCATGGGGCGGCTTCAACGGGCTGCAGATCGCAGCACTCGAACCCGAACCGCTCAAGGCGATCATCACCCTTTGCTCGACCGACGACCGCTATGCCGACGACATCCACTACAAGGGTGGTTGCCTGCTCAGCGAGAACCTTGGCTGGGGGGCGACCATGCTGGCCTATTCGTCACGCGCGCCCGATCCGTTGCTGTGCGGTGACAAGTGGTACGACGCCTGGATGGAGCGGCTGGAGAACCAGCCGTTCCTTGCTGCCCGCTGGCTGCGCCACCAGCGCCGCGACGGCTACTGGAAACACGGGTCCGTTTGCGAAGACTACTCGCGCATCAAGGCCGCCGTGCTGGCAGTGGGCGGGTGGAACGATGCCTATTCCAACGCCATCCCGCGCATGCTCAACGGGCTCAAATCGCCGGTCAGGGCGATTATCGGGCCGTGGGCGCACAAGTATCCGCATTTTGCCGTGCCAGAGCCACGCATCGGCTTCCTGCAGGAAGCACTGCGCTGGTGGGATTTCTGGCTCAAGGGGGAGCCGACCGGGGTGCTTCGCGATCCGGCAGTACGTGCTTTCGTCATGGACAGCTACAGCCCGCAGGGACTGCCCGCAAAGCTGCCCGGCCGATGGATCGCGGAAGGTGCGTGGCCGGGGCCGCTGATCGAGCCTAACCGGCTGTACCTGACGCCTTCCGGCCTTTCGCCGAAGCCGGGCGATGAGACCATGCTGGAAATCTGTTCGCCCCAGACAACGGGCCGTGATGGCGGCGAGTTCTGCGTGATCTGGCTTGGACCGGAATTCGCCGGTGACCAGGCCCGCGATGATGCGGGCTCGCTGACGTTCGACACCCCGCCGCTGGGTGCCGGCCTGGACATCGTGGGTGCGCCGGAGCTTGAACTGGAATTTGCCGCCGACAGGCCAGTGGCGCACATTGCCGTGCGGCTCAATGACGTGCGGCCCGACGGGCAGGTTACGCGCATCAGCTACGCGCTGCAGAACCTCACCCACATTGCAAGTCACGAGCACCCGGAAGCGCTTGAACCCGGCGAACGGTACTTCGCCCGGATCAAGCTTGACGACATCGCCTGGCACCTGCCACAGGGTCATCGTCTGCGGCTTTCCATTTCGACCAGCTACTGGCCGATGATGTGGCCGGCACCGCAGCCGGTGACGCTTGGCGTGCATACGGCGCGCTCCTGGCTCACATTGCCTGCCCGCTCGCCCATGCCAGGCGAAAAACAGCCGTCATTCCCGCAACCTGTCAGCGCGCCGCCAGTGAAACTGGAGGAATTGCGGCCCGAGTTTCACAAGCGCGAGCAAGCGGAGGATCCGGCCACCGGCACGGTCACGCTGGAGATCGTCGATGACTTTGGCCTGTACCGGGAGGCGAACCACGGACTAGCCGCCGGGGGAGTGGGCCGCGAAACCCACACGATCCACCCGGACGATCCGCTGTCGGCGAGGATGACGGCGCACTGGACGGAAGAGATGATCCGGGATGACGTTCACGTGCGCACCGAAACCTATTCCTCGATGACATCCTCCAAAACGCATTTTCATCTGACAGCGAGGATCGAGGCGTGGCTCAATGATGAACTGGTGTTCGAGCGCGGCTTCAGCGAAGACATCGAGCGCGATCTGATCTGAGCAGGGCTTCAGGCTATTTCGACATCGCCTCGGCAATGAGGGCGTGCAACTTCTCCGGCTCGTTGAGCACGAGGCCGCCGCGGGTCTTTTCCACGATGCCCTTTCGTGCAAGCGACGCCAGCTCGCGGGTGACGACCTCGCGCTGGGTCGAGATGCGGTCGGCCAGTTCGCGCTGCAGCGGTGGCGGCGATACGATGCGCTGGTTCTCCTTGCCCATGCGCGGGCGCGACAGCCGCAGCAGCTCTGCGCACAGCCGCTGCTTGGCGGTCAGGAAGGCATATTCGCTGAGGCGCTGGTTGAGCGTGCGCACGCGGCCTGCCAGTATTTTCAGTACAGCCATGTTGACTGTCGGGATCGAGCAGCAGGCATCGCGGAAGATGGCATCCGGCATGGCGCAAATCCGGGTCTTTTCCAGCGCGGTCACATTTGCGGAGCGGGGCTGGCCGTCAATGGCGGCCATCTCGCCGAAATACTGGCCGGTGGTCATGTCATCCAGAATGACCTCACGGCCCGCTGCTGTGCGCAACAGCACGCGCACCCGTCCCTCGACAACGAACACCACCTCGGCGGTGTCGTCCTCATAATCGATGATGAGCTCGTTTTCCGCCACGCTGCGCCAGACGCAGTGCACCGAGAGCCTGCGTGCATCTCCATCCGACAGACCGGAGAAAAGCGGTATTTGCCTGAGGTCTTCCACGGCGGCGATGATGTGCGGTTACTGAGCGTTTTTCAACTGCAAGGTTAACCCTGCTGTAGTTTTCTCCGCAATGTGCACTCGCGCATATCGGGCGCTGTCCGGTCGCGCTACAACCATCAGCAACACAGAGCGGCACAAACGCCGCACGACACGTGAAATTGGTAGCAAAAGTACACGCACTGTACATCAGTGGGTGGCTGATGCGACCAATAGGGTATGCAGGGTGTTGTACCCCCGGACCCTGCATCCCCGATCCTTTGCGTGCATGACCCCTCAACTGTGCCGGGCGGCAACGAATGAGGCGATGGCGTCTGCCGCTGCCGACCAGTTGCCTTCGGCCGTGTGACCGGAGCGTTTCGGCGGCACCAGGTCATGATTGCCGGCCGGGCACCAGTGAAACTCAATATTTTGTGGCAATGAAAGGCCCGGCACCTCTTCGGCAGTGCCGAACGGATCGCGCTCTCCCTGCACGACAAGAGCCGGGCAACGCAGACTGGCCAGATGCGCCGTGCGCAGGTTCTCCGGCTTGCCGGGCGGATGAAACGGGTATCCCAGACACACCAGACCGGCGATGGCAGCCGGCGCATCGGCTTCTGCCGCCAGCATGGAGGCGGCGCGTCCGCCCATCGACTTGCCGCCAATGAACACGGGTCCGCTGCCAAGCACGTCCAGCACCGCACGATATTCATGCAAAAGCTGCGGCATGCGCGAGGGTGGCTTGCGCACGCCAGCCGTGTGCCGGGCGGCCATGTAGGAAAACTCGAAACGGATCACGTGAATGCCGCACGCTGCGAGCAAATCCGCCATTGCCTGCATGAAACCGGAATCCATCGGAGCACCTGCTCCATGGGCAAGAACCAGCCTGGGGCCGGTCATCGGTCCATCGTGGAGCATTGGTACGGGTGAAGATTGCGGCATCAGCGGCGCGGAATGCTAATAGGGCGAATCAGGGAAGAAGCGCGAATAGACAGCCGAGAAGTGTCCCGACGACTGCAACCGGTCAAGGCCGTGGTCAATGACCTTGCGGATGTCGGCATCGGGCTTGCGCAACATGAACGACAGGGACTGCGACAGGCCGGTGCCGGGACCGTAGCCATTGCCCAGGAAATGGCAGCAATCCTTCGATGATTGGCCTTGAAGCCAGAACATCAACCGGAATGCATCGCCGAACAGGGCGTCAATGCGGGCAAAACGCAAGGCGTCATAGAGCTCCTCATCGGACTCGAAGGCGACGATGGCGGACCGAGGGTAGTAACGCTCGAGAAACTGCTGCTGCCGGGTGCCGGCGCGCACGCCGACCCGTTTGCCGGCAAGGTCGCGTTGCGTCGTTGTGGCTATCGGGCTGGCAATGCGCGTGGCAAATCGGCTGAAAGACCTGAGAAACGGGCGCGTGAAGTCATATCGCGACAAGTCCGTGTTGTCCGGCCCGGTCATGCTGACAACCGCATCCACATCGCCCGCATCGAGACTGGCACTGGCCTCGCCGCGCGTGCGGGTCAGGAATTCGCAGGCCAGCTTCAGGTCGCGGCACATGGCGTCGAGCAGGATCGGGACGAACCCGGTCAGTGCGCCATCGGCATTGCGATAGGCAAACGGCGGCATTGTTTCATCGACAGCGAAGCGAATGCCACGAACCTTGCGCAGCGACGCCGAAATGTCTGACCTGCTGACATTGCGGAATTCAGGGACAGCCGCCTGCTGGGCATGAGGCGAACCTGACTGCAATCCCGCGATCAGCAAAATTGCCAGCGCGCATATGTGGCTACGCCTTGCCGACATTGCCGAATCCCTACCCCTGTGCCGAATACCGCCCCCTGCAGAGACGCACGCTGTAACACGACCCGGCCGATAGAGGAATTGCATTGCCGCAAAAAGCTACTACATGATTACTTTAGGTGAGTTTTTTCGAACCAGAGTGAGTGCCGGGGGGAGTGACCTAGGGGCAGGAGTGGCCATGGCCATCGAATGTTGGTGCACGCACGGCGCACCTGCCCCGCCGCTTTCCGCTGACCCGATCACCTGCCCGCCCCCAATCCACGCTTTCCCGTACCGGTACGGCCGCTGCCATCGCGCGGCTGACCCCGCAAGAGCTGGCCGTTGCCATGCGCGAGGGCTGGTTCTGCACAACTGACCGGAACTTGCGCAAGACCGGCGCCGCCACCAACGCCGAAGCATCCGCAAGATGCCGCCGGGCCGGGCTTCGCGCAACAATCCGTGTAGAGCGGCAGGACATGATCGATGCCATCCTGTCCCAGGACGGCAAGCAGCTGTCCAGCTTTGCGGCCAACCGGCTGGCCGACCGGCAGCCGCACCTATCGGCGCGCAGCCTGAACAGCCGCAGGTGGCGCTGCGCAATCGCAACCGTGGGCTTGCTGCTGGTTGCCTTTGCGGTCCTCTGGCCGGCGCTGGTCGCGGCTGCGGCTTCGGTCGTGTTTCCGGCATTGTTCCGGGCGGTGAGTGCGCTGAAGCTTGCAAGCGCGGTGGCGACACCGCACATCACAATGCCCGCAGGCGACCGGCTTGGCGATGCAGACCTGCCGATTTACACGGTGCTGGTGCCCCTGTTCGGCGAAACCAGCGTGCTGCCGCAGATCATCGGCTCGCTCAAGGCGCTCAACTATCCGGCGGACAAGCTGGATGTGAAGATCATCGTGGAAGAGCGCGACGAGCCAACGCTGGAGATGGCGCGGCGGCTGGTGCCCGACACAGGATTCGACATCATCACGGTTAGTCCCGGCAAGCCGCAAACCAAACCGCGCGAACTGAACCTGGCACAGATGTTTGCGCGCGGCGACCTGGTGACCATTTACGATGCGGAGGATATCCCGCAACCAATGCAACTGCGCCTGGCCGCGCAATGCTTTGCCGCTGCACCGCCGGACGTTGCATGCCTGCAGGCACGTCTTGCCTACTACAACAGCAATGAAAACTGGCTGAGCCGGCAATTCACCATCGAGTATGCCAGCCTGTTCGACCTGATGCTGCCATTGCTGGCGCGGCTGGGTCCGCCGCTGCGAGGTGCTGAACTCGACCACCTTCGAGGAGGCCAACTGCCGGCTCGGCAACTGGGTGCACCAACGTGCGCGCTGGCTCAAGGGATGGATGCAGACCTGGCTGGTGATCATGGGCTCGCCGGTTTCGGCATGGCGCAGCATGGGAACTTCGGGTTTCCTCACCGCCCAGTTGCTGATGGCAGGGATAATCGGTTCAGCCCTGCTGCATCCGGTCTTCCTGGCGATGTTGATGCATGACCTCGTATTCGCAGAACCCGATGTTCCAGGCGGTCCCGAACAGTTCCAGCGGGCAACAGCGTTGGTGGTGCTCGTGGCCGGCTACGCGTCGGCAATGCTGGCCGGGTTGCGGGCACTGCACATCCGCCGCATGCACCGGCTGATGCCCTCGGTGCTGGCCATGCCGGTATACTGGATGCTAATTTCGGCGGGCGGCTGGCTTGCCCTGTGGCAACTGGTGCGCGCGCCGTTTCACTGGAACAAGACACGGCATGAAATCAGCCGGATATTCCGCAAATCCTGAGGCGAAAGGAACGCGAGTTGGCGCACTGGAGCGGGTGAAGGGAATCGAACCCTCGTCGTAAGCTTGGGAAGCTTCTGCTCTACCATTGAGCTACACCCGCTTCAGACCCTGCTCTTACACCGGCTACACGGCTTTTGACAATCTCGTTATCAGCTGGCATTTGGCCGTGCCAAGGTTGAAACAACCGGCTAAGTTCCGGACCATGAACGAAATTCCGACACATCTTGCAGCGCCGTTCCGGCCCATCGACCCGGACAAGTTCCGCAACCCGGACCTGACCGCCAAGGGCGAGCCACGCGCCAGCGTATCGCTGACAAAGCTGGACACGCTGTGGATCAACACAGGTACGTTGTGCAACATCACCTGCGCGAACTGCTACATCGAGAGTTCGCCCAGCAATGACCGGCTGGAGTATTTCCGGCTGGACGAACTTGCCGGATTGCTGGACGAGATCGAGGTCCTGGAACTGGGTACCCGGGAGATCGCCTTTACCGGCGGCGAACCGTTCATGAACCCCGGCATGTGCGCGATGATGCAGGCTGCGCTTGAGCGCGGTCATGAGGTGCTGGTGCTCACCAACGCGATGCAGCCGATGCAGCGTCCGAAGGTGAAACAGGCGCTGCTGGCGCTGCAGGAGCAACACGGCGGCAAGATTACGTTGAGGGTAAGCCTCGACCACTACACGAAAGACCTGCACGAGAAAGAGCGCGGCGCCGAAACGTGGAACAAGACGCTCGCCGGCATGGCCTGGTTGAACGCCAATGGCTTCAACATTGCCATTGCCGGGCGCACCTGCTGGGGCGAAACTGACGCCCTTTCACGCGCAGGCTATGCCGCGCTGATCGCCGGGCGCGGTTGGCGCATCGACCCCGCCAATGCCGGCCAGCTTGTGCTTTTTCCGGAAATGAACGAGCACGAGGACGTGCCGGAAATCACCACGGCCTGCTGGGACATCCTGTCGAAACGGCCCGACCAGCAGATGTGCGCCTCAAGCCGCATGGTGGTGAAGCGCAAGGGCGCGGAGGCGCCTGCCATCGTGCCGTGCACGCTGGTGCCTTACGACCCGTCCTTCGAGATGGGCGCTACGCTTGCAGCATCGCTGAGCGCTGATGGCGGCAACTTCCGACAAGGCGCGGTCAAGCTCAATCACCCCCACTGCGCCAGGTTCTGCGTACTGGGCGGGGCAAGCTGCTCAGCCTAGATCCCACCTGATCACCTTGAGCTTGGGCTCGTAGCGTCTGACCCTTGCCGCCAGCTTCTCGCGCGTCAGCAGGCCGGTCTGGGTGTCGAGATGGCTGACCACCGATCCGGCATTGCAGGTGGCTCCCTTGATGGCATCCTCTACGCTTTCGCCGCAGGTCATCAGTCCGGCAAAGGTAGAGGCAAATGCATCGCCGGCCCCTGCCGTACCGGCCACCTTCACCTTCGGCACAGTGCAATGCCAGATGGCGTCGCTTGTGCCCACATAGGCCCCGTCGGCGCCATTGGTGATGAGCACCATGCCGACACCCAGCGACGTCATTGCCCGCACCCATGAATCGAAAGGCAGGCAGAAACCGCCTGCAGACAGCCCCCGGTCGATCAGTGACGCAGGATAGCCGGTTGGCTTGAGCACGGTCTTCTGATCCGCCACGCCCATGGCGACCAGCCTCGCGACAAGCTGCTCGGCCTCGACGCGGTTAAGCGTGAGGATCGACAGCTTGTCGAGACATGCGAAGAAGGCCTCGTTGCGGCTGGTGAGCTGGCGGATGCCGGGGTTGACCGCAACATTTGCCCCCGCCCTGTGGGCCATCGAGACCACATCGGGAAAGCAATCAGCGGATTCGTTGGAAAGGCCTGAGACAAACACAAGATCTGCCTGGAACGTACCTGGCTTCAGATCCTCGCGTTTCAGCGCAGTGTTGGCCCCGCGCGAGGTAAAGATGCCGGCGTTGCGGTCATGCGAGGAAATCAGCACCGATGAGCCGGTGGCCAGCGCCGGGTCCTTCAGCACATGATCGAGCCGCACGCCCTCCTCGGCCAGCCGTGTGGTGACATCCTCGCGATTGCGGTCATCACCGGTCTTGACCAGCGTTGCGGTGTCGAAACCCAGCCGGGCAAGCGACACGGCTGTGTTGATCCCGCCACCGCCAATGTGACGGGTGATGCTTTCAGCATCGACCTTGCGGCCCTCCTCGACCAGCAGGAACGAAGTGTCGGCATTGCGCATCTGCATCTGTTCGATGCGGTCAGGGTCGATGGTGACAATGATGTCGATGACGGCGGAGCCGAGGGTCAGTGCCTTGCGTGTCATGAGATAGTGTGCTTTGCCGGAACCGGTAAAATGTGAGTGCCCGGGCACCATGCCGCGTGGCTCACCAGCAGACAAGGGGCAGGCAAGAATGGGCGTGATACTGGGCTGTATCGCCGACGACTTCACCGGCGCCAGCGATCTTGCCGCCATCCTGGCGCGCTCGGGTCACCGGGTCGGTCTGAGGATCGGGGAGCCGCAAGCGGGTGAGCCGCACGATGACGCCGCTGCGTTCGAGGTGATTGCACTGAAGTGCAGAACCGAACCGGTGGCGGACGCCTTGCTGCAGACCGGCAAGGCTGCGGACTGGCTGCTGGCGCGCGGCGCGCGGCAGCTCTACTGGAAGTATTGCTCCACCTTCGACTCGACGCCGGACGGCAATATCGGGCCGGTGGCGGAAGCGTTGATGGAAAGGCTGGGCGCGCAGCAAACCATCTACTGCCCGGCGTTTCCGGAGAATGGCCGGTCGATCTACATGGGCAACCTGTTCGTCGGCAATGTGCCGCTGGCCGAAAGCCCGATGAAGGATCACCCGCTTACACCGATGCGCGATTCGAACCTGATGCGTCTACTGCAGCCGCAGGTAACGGCGAGGGAGGGCCATTTGCCGTGGCAGGTGGTTTCACAAGGCGCAGATGCCATTCGCGCACGGCTTTCGCAACTGGCGGCAGACGGCGTTGCCCACGTGGTACCGGACGCGATCCAGCAGGACGACCTTTCGGCGATCGCCGAGGCGGTATCGGACTTCAAGCTGGTGACCGGCGGCAGCGCATTGGCGCTCGACATGCCGAGGCTGCTGGTAGCGCGCGGGCTGGTTGGCCGGGCCGCTGGCGGGATTACCCATCCCGAAACGGGCAAGGGCCAGCTGGTGCTGTCCGGTTCGTGCTCAGCGATGACGCGGGCGCAGGTGGCGGCTTACACGGACACGGCGGTAAGCTGGCAACTCGATCCGCTGGCGCTGGCCTCGGGCGAAGAGGCGCTGGAGGCAGCGCTGGCGTGGCTGCGGGCACAGCCGGTCGAGGCCGGCAAGCTCATATACGCCACGGCAGAGCCATCGGAAGTCAGCGCCGCACAGGAAAAGCTTGGCCGCGACAAGGCCGGGGCGGTGGTCGAGGACGCACTGGCGCGGCTGGCGCAGGAAGGCTTCGCGCTGGGCGTGCGCCGCTTCGTGGTTGCGGGTGGCGAAACATCGGGGGCGGTGACGCAGGCGCTTGGCGCAGACAGGCTGAGTGTCGGCCGCGAGATCGCGCCCGGCGTGCCGTGGTGCTTCGCCACGCGCGATGGCGACACCTTCGCCATTACGCTGAAGTCCGGCAACTTTGGCGCGGAAGACTTCTTTGCCCGCGCCCTGGCTTCGCTAGAGACTTGATTTTGAGCGCGCAACTTGCCCGAAAACCGCTTTGATCCCCGCGTTCGCGGGGACTGCGCTTTTCGGGTTGCGCGGCTCAGCCGTCTATCACGATGGCACGGAAGTCGTTGACGTTGGTCAGCGTGGGGCCGGTCATCAACAGGTCTCCGGTCGCCTCGAAGAAGCCATAGGCGTCGTTGTTGGCGAGCATGGCCCTGGCCTCCACGCCCTTGGCCGTTGCGCGGGCCAATACATCCGGCAGAACGCGGGCGCCGGCATTGTCTTCCGACCCGTCGATACCGTCGGTGTCGATGGCAACCGCCGAGATGCCCTTCGCGCCGTTCAGCCCGATGGCGAGCGCCAACGCATATTCCGCATTGCGACCGCCCCGACCGTTGCCTTTCAGCGATACGGTGGTCTCGCCGCCGGACAGAATGACTGCAGGACCCTTCGTCTCCAGTGCCAGCTTCGCGTGCGCTGCGCCAACGTCGCGGGATTCGCCTTCCAGGTCGTCACCCATGTCGATCACCGTGTAACCGGCCTCGCGCGCGACCCTTGCCGCCGCATCGATGGACAGTTTCGGCGTGGCAATCATCCGGGTATCGGCATTGGCGAAGGCCGGATCACCCGGCTTGGGCGTTTCAGACTCGGGCGAGTTGAGGAAGTTGCGCACAGAAGGTGCGACGTTCAGCTTGTATTTGTCGAGGATGGCCAGCGCCTGCTCGCGCGTGGTCGGATCCGGCACGGTCGGGCCTGACGCCACGGTGGAGGGATCGTCGCCAGGAACGTCCGAAATCAGTAGTGACACAACCTTTGCCGGGTGGGCGGCTGCGGCCAGCCGTCCGCCCTTGATGGCCGATAGGTGCTTGCGCAGGCAGTTCATATCGCCGATGGGAGCGCCCGACGACAGCAGCGCCTTGTTGACCGCCTGCTTTTCTTCCAGCGTAATGCCGTCTGCCGGGGCGGTGAGCAACGCCGAGCCGCCACCGGAAATTAGGCACAGCACGAGGTCGTCTGCGGTGAGGCCCTGCACCATCTTGTGGATGCGGGCGGCGGCATCGAAGCCCGCCTTGTCCGGCACCGGGTGGGCGGCCTCGACAATCTCGATATGCTCGCAAGGAACACCGTGGCCATAGCGCGTCAGCACCAAGCCCTCGAGCGTACCCTTCCAGTTGGCCTCAACGGCGGCGGCCATGGCGGCCGACGCCTTGCCGGCTCCGACAACGATGGTGCGGCCCCTGGGCGGCTCGGGCAGGTGGGCGGGCAGGCAGAGCGACGGTTGTGCAGCGGCGATGGCTGCGTCGCACAGCTGTTTCAGGAAATCTGTCGTGTTCATTCAGGCGGGCTTTGCTACAGGGACCACTTGGCGGCGGCGCTGCGACCAGACCACCAGGCCCAGCAGCAGCAGCGCCGGGATATAAAACATTTCCTTCGGGATCCGGCTAGCGGGCATTTCAGCGCGGAGCACCTGCACCGGCTTGTCGGCGTAGAAATCGAACATCTGGAAGCGGGTGAAGAACGGCGTACCTGCCATGGGCTCTTCCAGCTTGGCGATTTCCCCCTCCGGCGTCACCGTCAGACCCGCCCCTTCCAGCCGCGCCGTACCATCGCCTTCCGGTGCCAGGTTTGCCATCAGCGTGGTCTCGACCAGCTTGTCCGGGTTGTCGAAGTCAGGCCCCAGGATGACCAGCCGCATGGGCTCGCCCTTTGGCTGGCCGGCGGCAAGCTCGATCACCTCCACGCCCGGACGCTCGTCATAGGGCGGTTGCACCATGTCCAGCCAGAAACCGGGCCGGAACAGGGTGAAGGCGATCAGCAGCAGCGCCACCGTTTCCCACCACTTGCTGCGCACCAGCCAGAAGCCCTGCGTGGCGGCGGCGAACAGCAACATTGCGATGGTCGCAACGATGGCCACGAAGATCGCCTTGTACCAGGTCACGTCGATCAGCAGCAGTTCGGTGTTGAAGATGAACAGGAACGGCAAAAGGGCCGTGCGGATGTCGTAGGTGAAGCCCTGGATGCCGGTCTTGATCGGGTCGCCGCCGGAAATGGCTGCAGCGGCAAAGGCGGCAAGGCCAACCGGCGGCGTGTCGTCGGCGAGGATGCCGAAATAGAACACGAAGAGGTGCACGGCCACGAGCGGAACCACGAGGCCGGACTGTGCGCCAACTGACACGATCACCGGTGCCATAAGCGATGACACCACGATGTAGTTGGCGGTAGTCGGCAGACCCATGCCGAGGATCAGGCTCATCACCGCCACCAGCAGCAGCATCAGGATCAGGTTGCCGCCCGACAGGAACTCGATGAACTCGCCGATCACCTGGTGCAGGCCGGTGAGCGATACCGTGCCGATGATGATGCCGGCGACGCCAGTGGCGACGCCGATGGCGATCATGTTTCGGGCACCGGCAATCATGCCGTCCCAGAAATCGCGCGCGCCTTGCTTGAGGTCGGCGGTCAGATAGGGTGTGCCGCGGATGACCGACTTGATGGCATGTTGCGAGAACACCACGAACGTCATCGCCATCGTGGCCCAGAACGCCGACGTGGCAGGCGACAGGCGCTCGACGAGAATGCACCACAAGAGCACCACGATGGGCAGGAGGAAGTGCAGGCCGGTCAGCGCCACCTCTCCTGCGCGCGGCAACTCGAGCATCGGCGCGTTGAGATCATCCACTTCCAGGTCAGGCCGCTTTGCAGCGATGGTGATGAGCACCAGGTACGCCACCAGGAACAGCACTATGCCTGCCCAAAGGGTCATGCCGGGGAAGGCTGTCCTGACCCAGCCAAGCCCGTAGTAGACCGCGACGGCGAGTGCGGCCATGCCGAGAAATCCTGTCAGCAAGCCGATCAGTTTCTGCATCGCAGTGACATGGCTCGGCGGCTTCTTCAGCCCCTTTAGACCCATCTTCAGGGCTTCGAGGTGGACGATGTAGACCAGCGCGATATACGAGATGGCCGCGGGCAGCACGGCATTCATCATCAGCTCCGGATAGGAGATGCCGACGAACTCGGTGATGAGAAACGCGGCCGCGCCCATCACCGGAGGGGTCAGCTGGCCGTTGGTCGAAGAAGCCACCTCGACGGCGCCGGCCTTTTCCGGCGTAAAGCCGGTTCGCTTCATCAAGGGAATGGTGAAGGTGCCGGTGGTGACCACGTTGGAAATGGACGAACCGGAATACAGCCCCGACATGGCGGAAGCGACGACGGCGGCCTTGGCCGGTCCACCGCGCATGTGGCCAAGCAGCGCGAAGGCAAGCTTGATGAAATAGTTGCCCGCACCCGCCTTCTCGAGCAGCGAGCCGAACAGCACGAACAGGAAGATGATCGAGGCGGACACGCCAAGCGCCACGCCGAACACGCCTTCGGTCTGCATCCAGTAGTGCCAAAGGGCCTTGCCGAACGAGGCACCCTTCCACTGCACCACGTCTGGCAGCCATTGGGCATCGCCGAAGAAGACGTAGAACACGAACACCGCCGCCACGATCAGCATTGGCAGGCCAAGCGAGCGGAACACCGCAATGGCAAGCGATGCCAGCCCTAGAGAAGATGCGATGATGTCGCCTTCGGTGGGCAGGCCCGCGCGGGCCGCGATGTCGTTCTTGAATACCAGCAGATACAGACAACTGCCGACGCCGATGAGCGCCAGGAGCCAGTCGTACCAGGGGATGGTGTGGCGTGGGGACCGCTTCAGCAGCGGATAGGAGAAGGTTGCCAGCGCAATGGCGAAAGCCAGGTGAATGATGCGGGATTCGGTATTGTTGAACACCGCCTGGATGCCGAAGGTCTGGGTAATCCAGAACGGAACACCAGAGGCGATATAAAGCTGAAAGCAGGACCAGATGAACGCAAAAAGCGCGACAAACAAACCAAGGGTGCCCTTGAGGTCGCGTCCGCCGGCATCGGATTCAGCCGCGATATCGGCGGCAGACTTCGGAGAAGTTTGCGTTGCAGTGCTCATGCGATGCCCCTTGCGCTGAGACAGACGAAAAAATGGATCAATTGAAAAAGCAGAGGAAATAGCGAGGCATGTGCGGGAGGGATTGCCTCTCCCGCACATGCAGACGCCGGCCTTACATCCAGCCGCGTTCCTTGTAGTACTTCTCGGCGCCGGGATGCAGTGGAGCGGACAGGCCGTCCTTGATCATCTCCGCTTCCTTCAGATTGGCGAAGGCCGGGTGCAGCTTCTTGAAGTCGTCGAAGTTGTCGAACACCGCCTTGACCAGGGTGTACACAACGTCTTCCGGCACGTCGGCCGAAGTGACGAACGTCGCGCCCACGCCGAAGGTCGGCGTGTCGTTCGGGTTGCCCTTGTACATGCCGCCCGGAATGGTGGCCTTGCGGTAATAGGCGTTGTCGGCGACCAGCTTGTCGATGGGCGCGCCTTCCACCGGGATCATCTCGATGTCACAGGTGGTGGCGGCTTCGGTGATGGCGGCAGCCGGGTGGCCGACGGTGTACATCATCACGTCGATCTTGTCGTCACACAGTGCCTGGGCCATTTCAGAGCCCTTCAGTTCGGCGGCGAGGGCGAAATCTTCCATCTTCATGCCGAACGCACCCATCACCACTTCCATGGTGTCGCGCTGGCCCGAGCCGGGGTTGCCGACGTTGACGCGCTTGCCCTTGAGGTCTTCAAAACCCTTCATGCCGGAGCCTGCACGGCCAATGATAGTGAACGGTTCAGGGTGCACGGAGAACACCGCACGAAGCTTTTCGAACGGGCCGGCCTCGGCAAACTTGCCGATACCCTTGTAGGCATTGTCCTGAACGTCGGACTGGGCCACGCCGAACTCAAGTTCGCCTGCCCGGATGGTGTTGACGTTATAGACCGAACCGCCGGTCGATTCGACCGAGCAGCGGATGCCGTGCTCCTTGCGGTCCTTGTTGACGAGACGGCAGATGGCGCCACCGGTCGGGTAGTACACGCCGGTCACGCCGCCAGTGCCAATCGAGATGAAGCGCTGCTCGGCCGCGGAGGCGGCTACGGACATGGCAGCAACAGCAGCTGTGGCCAGAGTATACTTCAGGATTTTCTTCATGTTTGACTCAAGCTCCCTTTTCTCACGCAGAGTGAAGAAGGAAAGCCTATGCCGTGATGCGTGCGCGAGTCCAGTTCGCTGGCCCGGCAGTCATTCTGCCTTGCGAAACGAGATTCCACTGCCGCTGGAACCCGGAGTTCAGGCCAGCGGTCAAATCGAGGTCATGCGATGAAGGGTGGTACAGGCGGATGGGTTCGAACCAACGACCTCCGGATCCACAATCCGGCGCTCTAACCAACTGAGCTACGCCTGCACAACACAACCGGTCGTTCGGTGCGGCGCAAACTATGCCGACGGCGCAGGATTTGCAAGATGCCAATGCACACCGGCTGTCAGAACCGGTTCGGGGAGAAACCTGTGTCATTCCGGCAATCACGCGCGCACGGTTGCCAGCAGGAACAATGGCGTGGACGCAAGCCCCGCAAACGGACTAAAGTGACACCGGATGCGGCCAGAACGGGCTCCGGCATTGGGCGGAGCACCGTCTGTTAATACAGACGGCAACTGATGAGCCGGCGTGGCGAACCTTCGAGGCAGCCAGGCCGGAGGGGGATTTGTTGTGACGCAGAGCACCGCGCCGAGCCTTGACGACCTGAACACACTGACCGCACCTGCCTGGCTGTGGGATGGTGATCGCATGCGCGTCGTATGGGCCAACAGGCCCGGCATGCGCTTCTTTGGCTGTTCGAGCCTGTTCGACCTGATCGAGATGCCGTTCGACGAGGCCGATCTCGGCGTGGCGCGGGTGCGGGAACTGGCCCGCACGGTCAAGCGCGGCGAAAGCTGGCAGGAAGTGATTTCCTTTGCCTCCGCGGTTTCGGACAGTCCGTTCAGCGCAGAAGTCCATGTGCATGCGCTGGCCGATGGCCGCAATGGGCTATTGCTGGTGGCGGAAGCCGGTGCACTGCCCGGCAGCGCCGGATCAGACGCCGGCAGCAGCGGACTTGAGGCCGGCGTGCTGGAAAGCCTGCCGGTGGCGGCTGTGATCTGTGCCGCCGATGGCACGCTGCGGTTCGCCAATGCTGCTGCCCGCGGCATCTGGCGCGGTTCGATGCCCGACAGCCTTGCCACCATGACTGGCAGCGAGACCGCAGGCGGCCTGATGGCCCGCGCTTCCCGGGCGGGGATCGCCGGCATTTCCTCGCAACTGAAGACCGGCTTCGGCACACGGGACTTCAGACTGGTTGCGCGACATCTGGGTCCGGCCGACGAGACCGCGGGTTTCTCGGTGGTGCTTGAAGACGTGACCGACCGGCGGGCACTGGAACAACCGGTCCAGCCGGATGCATCGGCACAAGCTCCAGCCGAACCAGCGCCTCCCGCAAGGCCAGAAACGGCGCTGCCTCGCCCCGCCGCCGTGAAGCCTGTACAGGCACCCGCCGAACCTGCCGCCAACAGCCTCGACAAGATCAGGGCGGCAATCGAGGCCGCCGGCCTTGACGATGACGACGGCCGAAACCAGCCACAGAACGACGCCGCGCCTGTTGCGGCCACCGCCGTGCAGGCGCGGTTCGATGTTTCCCCCGTTGTGCGCAAATCGCTGTCCGGGGTGAAGCGGGCCGTGATCCTCTATCGCGGCGGTAAACTGGTGTATGCCAATGCCGCGGCTGCCGCGTTGCTTGGTTACGAGGCAGACGACGACCTGGCCTCGCGCGAAGACATTGCCGGTGCCGTAGCCGATGTTCCCGGCAAGACAGGCGTGGCCGAACTTCAAACCAGGTCCGGAGTTGCGGTTGCGGTTCAGGTCGAGAAGTCCACCTTCCCGTGGAACGACGGCGCCATGCCGCTTGCCGTGCTGACACCTGCGGAGGCCGCCCTGGAGCCTGCCGCGCCGCCCGTCGAACCGCCGGTTGCCGCAGAACCCGAACAAGCTGGCGAAGCTCCGGCGACGGCACAGGACGTGCCGGAACCCTCACCAGAACCTGCAGAAGAGGACGTGCCGGCCGGGCAGGAAGCTAAACCGGCAGAGCCGGAAGCAGAAGCCAGCGACGCCACGGCGGCTGCCGCGCCTGCGACCGAACAGCCGGTTGCACAGCCAGTCGACCTCAACGAACTGCTGTCGATCCTGGATACCGCCAGCGACGGCATCGTGTTCCTGTCCGAGGCAGGCGACATCACCTGGATGAGCGCCGGCGCGGAGGCGCTGTTCGGCGTGCATGCGGCAAGCGTGATCGACACGCCGCTGGCTGGCCTGATGGACATGCCTTCGGCAAAGATCGTGCGCGATTATGTTGCAGCGCTTGGCGACAGGGGCTTGTCGAGCCTGTTCAACTCGGGCCGGGAGGTAACGGCGCGAATGCAGGACGGCGGCGAAGTGCCACTGTTCCTGACCATGCGCCGGACCGCGTCGGCCATCGCCGGCATTCCGGCTTCAGCATATTGTGCGGTGCTGCGCGACATCACCCAATGGAAGAAGACCGAAGCCGAGCTGCGCGAGGCGCGCGACCGGGCGGAAGCATCAAGCAAGCAGAAGTCAGAGTTCCTGGCGCGAATGAGCCATGAACTGCGCACCCCGCTCAATGCCATACTCGGCTTCTCGGACGTGATGCGGAAGGGCGAGTTCGGCAAGCTTGGCAACGAGCGCTACGAGGGGTACGCCAACGACATCCACACCTCCGGGGAATACCTGCTGTCGCTGGTCAACGACCTGCTCGACCTGTCCAAGGTCGAGGCCGGCAAGCTGGAACTCAACTTCACTTCCGTGGACCTGGGCGGCGTCATCGACAACTGCATCAAGCTGATGCAGAACGAGGCGACCGGTGCGCGGGTGGTGCTGCGCAAGTCGATTGCCGCGGGGCTGCCGCAAGTGGTGGCCGACCAGCGTTCGGTAAAGCAGGTGATGCTGAACATGATCTCCAACGCCATCAAGTTCACCGACCCCGGTGGCCAGGTGATCATTTCCGCCAGGATGACCGACAGTGGCGAACTGCTGCTGTCGGTATCGGATACCGGCGTCGGGATGGACGAAGCCCAGCTCAAGGAAGCGCTCCAGCCGTTCAGCCGCATCGAGACGGCAGGCCGCCAGGCGCATGGCACCGGGCTTGGGCTACCGCTCACCAAGGCGCTGGTGGAAGCAAACCGGGCGCGCTTTGCCATCTCCAGCGAGCCGCGCAAGGGCACCCGGATCGACATCACCTTCCCGACGACGCGGGTGCTGGCGGGCTAATTCCTTTTCCGCCAATCCGGACGGAAAACCGGTTCCCATACCCGTTCAAGCCGGGCACATGCTTTTCCCGGGTTAGCTTTTTTCGTCGCTAACCCGGACAGAAAACCGGCTCCCACTTTTCCTGGGTTAGCTTTTCAGCTCTTCCAGATCCTTGAAGTTGGCCAGCGCCTCGGGGTTGGCCAGCGCTTCGACGTTCTTGACCGTTCGCCCGTGCACCACGTCCCGCACGGCAAGTTCGGTGATCTTGCCGGACTTGGTGCGCGGAATGTCGGCGACAGCGACGATGCGCGCCGGGATATGGCGCGGAGAGGCGCCTGTCTTGATCTTGTCGCGAATCTTCCATTGCAGCGCGTCGTCAAGTTTCACACCTTCGGCAAGGCGGACGAACAGCACCACCCGCACATCATTGTCGAAGTCCTGGCCGATGGCGCAGCCCTCGATGACTTCGGGGATCTGCTCGACCTGGGCATAGATTTCCGCCGTGCCGATGCGCACCCCGCCGGGGTTCAGCGTGGCATCGGAGCGGCCATGGATGATCATGCCGCCATGTTTGGTCCACTCGGCAAAGTCGCCCTGGCACCAGGTGTTGGGGAAGCGGGCAAAGTAGGCGTTGTGATACTTCGAGCCGTCCTCGTCGTTCCAGAACTTCAGCGGCATCGACGGGAAAGAGTTGACGTTGACCAGTTCGCCCTTGCCACTGGCCATCGGCTTGCCGTCGTCATCGTATACCTTGATGTCCTGACCCAGACCAGGTGACTGGATTTCGCCCGACCAGACCGCACCGAACGGGTTGGTAGCCACCAGACAGCCGCACAGGTCGGTGCCGCCGGACATGGACCCCAGATGCACATCTGACTTGATCGCGTCATAGACGAAGTCGAAGCTTTCGGGCACCAGCGTCGAGCCGGTCGACAGGATGGTGTGCACCGAAGCAAGCGAGTGGGTGTCCTTCGGCTGCCACCCGGTCTTCTTCACCGCGTCGATGAACTTTGCCGAAGTGCCGAAAATGGTGAAGCCTTCCTCATCGGCATAATCGAACAGCACCTTCTCCGACGGGGCAAACGGCGAGCCGTCGTAGAGCATCAAGGCGGCCTGCGACGCAAGCCCCGAGGTCAGCCAGTTCCACATCATCCAGCCGCAGGTGGTGAAGTAGAACAGCCTGTCGCCCGGGTTGATGCCGCAATGGAGTTGGTGCTCGCTCAGATGCTTCAGCAACACGCCGCCGCAGCGATGCACGATGCACTTCGGCACGCCGGTGGTGCCGGAGGAAAACAGGATGTAGAGAGGGTGGTCGAACGGTACCCGGCGATACTCGATCGGGCCGGGCGCAAAAGGCGCCATGAACTGCTCAAGCGTTACGGCATTGGGCAACCTTTCAGCCATTTGCGCCGCACGGCCCAGATAATCCACCACGATGATCTTCTCGAGGCTTGGCAGTTTCGCCGCCACTTCGGCAATCTTGTCCGTAACGTCGAAAGACTTGCCGTTGTACCAGTAGCCATCGCTGACCACGAGGACACGCGGCTCGATCTGGCCAAACCGGTTGAGAATGCCCTGGACGCCGAAGTCCGGCGAGCAGGACGACCAGATGCCGCCCAGCGAGTTGGCGCCACAGAACGCCATAATGGTTTCCGGGATGTTCGGCATGACCGCACACACCCGGTCACCGGCTTCAAGTCCGAGGGCGTCAAAGCCCTGATGGATGCGTGACACGGAGCCATTGAGCTCTGCCCAGCTTAATGTCTTGCGCACCTTGTCCTCGCCCCGGAATACCAGCGCCGGCTCGTCATCATCGCGGTGCAGCAGGTTCTCGGCGAAGTTCAACACTGCGTCGGGGAAGAACCGGGCGCCGGGCATCTTGTCCTGGTCGAGCACCAGCCGGTCGCCGCGGGTTTCGGCGATGACGCCGCAGAAGTCCCAGACATCCGCCCAGAATTCAGGCGAACGCTCGACCGAATAGCGGTGAATGTCATCGTAGCCGGACAGATCGAGGCCGTGACGTTTATTGACCATGCCGATGAACCGGCTCAGGCGATGGTTGGCGATGCGCTCGGGTGAAGGTGTCCACAAGGGCTTGGTGGTCATGGCAGTTCTGGCTCTCTCGCGGCAGCTGGTTCTGGCAAATCGCGCGACACCATAAGGCCCGTCCCCAATGCCGCCAACCAATTTTCTGACACTTTTTCGGTGTTTGCCAGACCCCGGAGGGCAACGGCAATCCGCACCCGGCAGCGCGGAGAATCAGATAAGGGTTAGCCCCATGAGATACCTCGTCATCACCGCGCTCGGTCTGATGCTGCTGCTGCTGGCGGCGGCGGTGGCCACACTGCCTTACATGCTGGGCGGCGAATTCGTGACCGCGCAGCTTCAGCAGGCGGTGTCGCGCCACACGGGGCGTACGCTGACGCTGTTGAAGGCGCCAACGGTATCGCTGTTTCCCGAGGCCAAAGTGTCGGTGGAAGGGGCTGCACTGTCCAACCCGCAAGGCATGTTCGACGGTACGACCGTGTCGGTTGAAAGGCTCGAGGCGCGCATCTCGCCCCGGCAGTTCTTCACCCGCGGCACCAACATTCGCGAAATCACGCTAGTGCGCCCGCGTGTTACCCTGGCCGTCGATGCGCAAGGCAACGCCAACTGGAACCTGCCGGACAACGCGGGCAGCGGCAGCGGCGGCAGCGCCGGTGCGGGCATCGCCAGCATCGCGCCGGTGAGGGTTTTCGACGGGGAGCTGACGTTCAGCGACGAACGTTCCGGCAACACCTTCACCGCCAGCAACATCACTGCCGAGGTCAGCCTGCCGCTGGCGGGCAAGCCCCTCAAGATGGACGGGTCGCTGCGCTGGAACGGCGAACTGGTCAACCTGCAGCTCTTCGTGAAGGACACCGGCAGGCTTGCAGGCAAGGGATCGCCCGTCGAACTGGCGCTGCGGGCGCGGCTGATGGAGGCTGCGGTTTCGGGCCGGGTTCGTCTTTCCGGCGGTCTGGACCTGGCTGGACAGGCCGAAATGACGGCCCCGGACCTGCGCAAGCTTGCCGGATGGGCGGGTTGGGAAACCGCCGTAGGGCCGGGCCTCAAGGACGTTTCGGTGAGCGGCGCGCTTGCCATCGCCGGCGGGCGGGTCAACCTGGAGGATGCGAAACTTGCCATGGACGGCATGAGCGCCAATGGTCTCGTGCGCCTGCTGACCGGGGGCGACCGGCCGCAGCTGGAGGCAAGCCTTGGCGTCAACCGGATCAACCTCGATGCCTATGCCCCTGCCCCGGCAGACACCGCGGCAGCAGGCAGCGGCGCGGCCGGTACCGGTTGGAGCGATGCGCCCGTGAGCCTTGCGGGACTTGGCATCGCCGACGCGACAATGCGCCTTCGGGCCGGCGAAATCACCTATCGCAAACTCAGCTTCAAGGACGCTTCCCTCGATGCCACCCTCGAGAACGGCAAGCTTGCGGCGAAGCTGAACGAAGTGACGATCTATGGCAGCAAGGCCAGCGGCACGATGGAGATCGATGGCAGCCAGAACCTGCCACGGCTTGCCGGCACGCTCAACGCGCCCGGTGCGGACGCGCGCGCACTGTTCTCCGATCTTGCTGGCATCACTGCCATCAGCGGTACCGCAGACGTGGTGCTGGATGTTGTAGCGGCCGGTGGCTCGCAACGCGAAATGGTGTCAACCCTGGCCGGCACGGCACAACTGGCGCTTCGCGACGGCAGTGTCGACGGTGTTGACGCAAGCGCCATTGCAAAGGCCGTGCAGGGCTCGATTCTTGAAGGCTGGAGCGATGCCGGCAGCGGCAGCACCCGTCTCGACACGCTGGATGCCAGCTTCGAGATCAAGGATGGAATCGCCGAAGCCCGTGAATTTGCGGCACGCGGCCCGAGGTTCGAAGTGACCGGCACGGGCCAGGCAGACATGCTGCGCCGCCGGCTGGAGTTCAAACTGCAGCCCAAGATTGCGGCGGGGCAGGACGGACAGATGATGGAACTGCCGGTTCCGGTAATCGTCTCCGGGCCCTGGGCGGCACCTAAGATCTATCCCGATGTCGAGGGCATTCTGGACGATCCGAAATCCGCGTTCGACACGCTGGGCAAGCTTGGCTTAAATGTGGAAGGTACCGGTCAGGCGCTGCGCGATGAAGCCGAGAAGCTGCTCGGCAAGGAGGGCGCAAGGCAGGCCGAAGACCTGATCAACAACCTGCTCAACCAGCAGCAGGACTGAGTGCATGGAGTGACGGGCGTGATCCGGGTTCAACGAGAGCCAATCGATCTGGGCAAGGAGCTGGATGCCTTGCGTGCCGGCAATCATGCCATTGGCGGCACCGCCATCTTCCTCGGGTCCGTGCGCGACATGAACCTTGGCGACAAGGTCTCGGCGATGACGCTGGAACACTACCCGGGCATGACCGAGAAGGCGCTTGCGGCCATCGAGCAGCAGGCGAAGGAGCGCTGGACGCTGGATGCCAGCCTGATCGTTCATCGTTATGGCCGGATGGAGCCGGGGGAGGACATCGTTCTGGTGATCACCTGCTCCGCCCATCGCGAAGCGGCGTTTGAAGCCTGCCAGTTCCTGATGGACTGGCTAAAGACCAAGGCGCCATTCTGGAAGCTCGAGGAAGACGGCGCAGGCCAGGACGCCAAGTGGGTCGATGCCCGAGAAAGCGATGACAAGGCCGCCGCGCGCTGGAGCAAGACCGGCGCATGAGCCGCTATCGCCGGCGGCGGCGCCTGCCTCCCGCTCCACGGCCGAAGTGGCGCATTGCGGTTGATGCAGTGACCGTCATCGCACTGGCCGCCGCCATCATTTACGCAATAAATCTGGTTCCCGGCAGCAGCATCCGGGGCAACATGATCGTCGTGGACGGAGACAGCCTGCGTCCCAAGTCGGGAGGCGAGGACATCCGGCTGCATGGCATCGACGCATCTGAACTCAACCAGAGCTGCCAGGACGGAGATGGCCGCAGCTATCCGTGCGGACGGCGGGCGCGCGATCATCTGCGCAAGCTGGTCGCGGGACAGGAAGTGGCCTGCCAGACACGCGACGTCGATTGCTATGGCCGCACGGTGGCGGTGTGCAAGGCGGGCGAAACCGAGTTGAACCGGCAGATGGTGGCGGACGGGTGGGCGCTTGCCTACCGGCAGCACGAGCACCGCTACGTGAAGGATGAAGTGGCCGCGCAAGCAGCCCGCCGCGGCATCTGGCAAGGCACGTTCGAACAGCCGGAGCTGTGGCGGCGGATCAACCTCGGCGATGCGGCGGGAAAACCAGATTGAGGTCCGGTCTGTCAGGTGCAGAAACGGCCCCTCGACGAACCGGTGTCAATGGTGGCGAACAACCCAGAGCTGACATTGCATCGTGGTCCGGATGTGCCCGCTTTGCACGGTCAACTGCCGTCAATGAACTGCGGCAAAACTCATCGCGTTGAGCCCCAGGAACGATAGCGCTCACCTGGTCATTAGACCTTCACTCCAGACCGCGACACAGATTTGTCCGGTAGTAGACGTCGAGATCGCTCGAAAAGGCATCCGAGTGGCTCCAGATGTTATCGAAAAGCACTTCTTGCGCGGCCCGCCTG
>JAHEBA010000007.1 GCA_024642465.1 Alphaproteobacteria bacterium | reverse complement strand
GAGCTGGGCAGCAGGCTTTGCGCCTGCCTTGTCGGTCCAAATGCGGATATCCTCGATCATCGAGGTGTGCTGCGCCTGGCGCAGGTCCGGCGAACGGGTAAGCAAGGCCAGCTTGCCGTCGCAGCCGAGATACAGGCACTGGAAGAAGCAGAAGCCGAATGTGTCGTAGTCGGTCAGGTAGTACATCGACTCCTGCTGGAACATCAGGATGCCGTCTCTTCAGGGTTTGATGCAGATGGCCGAAAGCTGCCGGCCATAGTCGGGTTCTCTCCGGTGCGTGGTGCGCCGGTAGCTGAAGAAGCGCTTCTCGTCGCCATAGGTGCACAGGGCCAGGTCCTCGATCGAGGCAAGGTCCAGCGGCTCCAGCTGCGCACGCACGAAGCCCGGCAAGTCGAACATGAAGTGGGTGGGCTTTTGCGACGGCACGAAGAACCGCGCATTGGCCGGATCACGCGCCACGAACTGGGCCTGGAACTCCGGACCCACCTCATAGTTGGTCTGGCTGATGGTAGGTCCGATGGCAGCGTGAATGTCCTCCGCGCCGAGTTGCCTCATCCGCGCAACCGTGGACGCCAGCACCCCGCCGATGGCGCCCTTCCAGCCTGCATGCGCCGCACCGACCACCTTGCCGTCGCCGGAGGCAAAAAGGATCGGCGTGCAGTCCGCCGTGTTGACCGCGATGGCAAAACCGGCCTTGTCCGTCACCACCGCATCGGCTTTCGGCACGCTATCCGGCTCATCGTGGTCCCATGGCATCTCGACGATGACCGCATCGGGCGAATGCACCTGGTGGGGTGTCACCAGCGCGGGCACGCCGACCATGCCGCAAATCTTCGCCCGGTTGCGCTTCACCGTTTCCCGGTCGTCGTCAGAGCCAAGACCCGTATTGAGCGACGAGTAGAGACCCGAGGAAAACCCGCCCTCGCGAGTGAAGAAGCCGTGGCGGATGCCCTTGATGGCAGACAGCGTTGATGCCTCGATCATGCCCTGCCCTCCGGTTCGATGTTGAAAGGCGCAGGCTTGGGCATGTCCGGATGCGTCACCGCCAGCACCTTGAACAGCTGCCCCATCTGGTTGCCGGCCACCAGCCGCTGCGCGCCCTTCGACAGGCGGATGCGGGCACGCGCATCGGCGCGCTTGCGCAACATCTCCTCGCGCTCGCGCAGGCCCATCTTGGTCAGGAACTCGCCCTGCGTGACCGGACCATAGGCCTTGGCACCCTCAGCCGTGATCGCCGCCGCCAGCGCCTCGAAGTCGACGTGGCTCGTGATGTCCGCCTCACCGGGCCGCGCCAGCACATCGGCAAACTGGTGCCTGGCGATGGCCTGCAGCGTGTCGCCCACGCCTGAACGCGCGTGGCCGTAGTCGATGATCAATGCCGCACCGATGTGTGATGTGATCCGCCGGCCGATCTCCTTTGCTGCCGCCTCGCGCGCCGGCGAAAGCTCGGCAATCGCACCGTCCTCGGCATCGCGCGCCCATGGCGGCAGCAGCGCATCGGGCACCGGGTCTTCGGTCAGCCCGAACGCCAGCTCGCCGCTACCGTCCAGTCCCACCACGCGCTCGTGCCAGCGCCCGGCCTGCTTCTGCAGCTGCTGGACCGGCAGGGCGTCGAAGAACTCGTTGGCGATGATCAGCGAGGGACCATCCGGCACGTCCTCCAGCCGGTCGTGCCAGACAGGTTCCACGCCGGACCGCCTGAGCGTTTCGCCCTGCACCTTGCGCAGTTCGGGCGACATCTCGACGAGGTGCACCGTCATGCCGTCACGCAGGCCCGGCATCACCGAGCAGGCACGCAAGGCATCGGCCATCAGCGTGCCCCGACCCGGCCCCAGTTCGATCAGGTTCCACTCGGCCGGCGCATCCATCATCTGCCAGCCGGCCGCGCACCAGATGCCGATCAGTTCGCCGAACATCTGCGAGACTTCCGGCGCGGTGATGAAATCTCCCGCCCGTCCGAACGGATCCCGTCCCATATAGTAGCCATGCTCGGGGTGTTCCAGCGCCAGCGCGAAGAACCGGTCGACCGCCATCGGCCCGTCCGCCGCAATCATCTGCGCCAGCACGTCGCCCAGCGGCGTCGTGCGCCTTGCATGTTCAGCCTTCGGCTTTGCCATGTGACCTCCCTGCCCGCCAGATCAGCCAGATGCCCACCATCAGCAGCGGCACCGACAACACCATGCCCATGGTCACCCAGCCCCCGGTGAGATAACCGATACGGGCGTCGGGTTCACGGGCGAATTCCACGATGATGCGCGACAGGGCATAGCCGCACGCGAACACGCCCGACGCGAATCCCGGGCGCGGCAGGCACTTCAGCCGGTGCGTCGCGTAGCGAACGGCGAGAAACAGCAGAATGCCCTCAAGCCCCGCCTCATAAAGCTGGCTCGGGTGGCGCGGGTCCGGCCCCGCACCGGGAAACACCATTGCCCACGGCACGCCCGTCACCTTCCCGTAAAGCTCGCCATTGATGAAGTTGGCGATACGACCCAGGAACAGTCCGATCGGCACGCTGGCCGCGCCAAGGTCGAGCAGCTGGTCCAGACCGATGCCATGCCGCCTGCCATAGAACAGGCACGCCACCACCACGCCCAGGAAGCCGCCATGGAACGACATGCCGCCGTTCCACAGCTGGAAAATCTCCAGCGGATGCTGCGCGAAATAGACCGGGTTGTAGAACAGCACATACCCGAGCCTACCGCCCAGCAGCACACCCAGCGTGCACCATAGCAGCAGGTCGTCGAGCTGTTCCGGCGTGGTGTGAGGCCTGGTGCCCGGCCACAGCGCCGGATTGGTTACCAGCCGCTTGGCGTACCAGATCGCCAGCAGCAGGCCGAAGACGTAAGCAAGCGCATACCAGCGCACCACGACGGGGCCGAGCGAGAACGCCACCGGGTCGACCATCGGGAAAGGCAAGGCAAACAGGGTGGGCATGGTAGGGCTAATTGTCCCCTCGGCCAGAATCAGCTGCGCAAGGCTTGCGCATCCTTCGCGAGGGCCCTACCTAAAGCATTGCGCAAGCCATTCCAACAACCGTCGCGATAGAGACCTGTCATGACCAGCCCTTCCTCCCGCTTCTTCGACGAACTCGCCAAGGTGATGACCAACGCCGCAGGCGCTGCACAAGGAGCCCGCCGCGAGGTCGACAATCTGGTGCGCGCCCAGATCGAGCGGGTGCTGGCCGACATCCAGATCGTGCAGCGCGAGGAGTTCGACGTGGTGCGCGACATGGCCTCCATGGCCCGCACCGAGAACGAGGCCCTGCGCGCCCGTGTGGCCGAACTCGAGGCCCGGCTTGAAGCCCAGGAAACGCAGCCCGCCGCTCCTGCCGCTGGCATCAAGGCGAAGAAGAAGCCTGCCGCAAAACCGGCAGCCGCAAAAAAATAGGCTGTCCCCAGTTAGCAACCGCACACAGGGTTGCAATGTGGAGGAATCATGCGCTGGACCGCCCGACTCTTGCGGCGCACGCGTTCATCCTGCAACGTCTCATTAACTTTTGATTCGCCTCGTGGATTCACCGTCGGGCGAAGCCGGGATAGGAGACGGATTGCATGACGGCCGCATTGGCGCTCAAGTCGCAGGACCTCCACCCGCTCGAAACCGTTGAGCAAATTGCCTCGAGGTACGAGTGGATGGTCGACCGCTCGGCGGATGACGAGATCAACATGATCGTGTCCGGCACATGGACCGATCTGCACCTCGCGCTCAACTGGAACGACCACCTGGAAGGACTCCATCTTGCTTGCACCTTCGACCTGAAGGTGCCGGAGGGCCGGCGCGAGGAAATCGTCCGCCTCGTCGCACAGATCAACGAACAGCTCTATTTCGGCCATTTCGACATCTGGCGCAGCGAAGGCTCGCTGATGTTCCGCAACTCGCTGCTGCTGACCGGCCAGGCTGCCGCAAGCGAGGCCCAGTGCGAGGCGCTGGTGCTGACCGCCATCGATGCCTGCGAACGCTACTTCCCTGCATTCCAGTTCGTCATCTGGGCCGGCAAGACCGCCGAGCAGGCCATCCAATCCTGCCTGCTGGAGACTGTGGGAGAGGCGTGACCCCATGACGGCGACGGTCAATCTGAACGGCAAGCTGGTTCTCATCGGTGCGGGAAAGATGGGCACCGCCATGCTGGAGGGCTGGCTCAAGGCCGGCGTCACCGGCGATCAGGTGGTGATCTTCGACCCCGCCCCACCGCCGGAAACCGTGGCGCTCATAAAAAGCCACGCCATTGCCCACAACCCCGCCCCCGACACGGTCACTGGCATCGAAGTGATTCTGCTGGCCATCAAGCCGCAGATGGTCGACGCGGTGCTGCCGGGCCTCAAGGCGCTGGCCCGCGAGAAGCCGCTGGTCGTTTCGGTCGTGGCCGGCAAGACGATCGCGGCCCTCAAGGGACATTTCGGCAAGGATGTGCCGGTGATCCGCACCATTCCCAACACGCCATCCGCCGTTGGCCGCGGCATAACGGCCATGGCGCCGGGCAATAACGTGTCTGGCCCACAGGTCGATCTTGCCACCGCCCTGCTGACCGCCATCGGCGAGGTGGTCACGGTGGACGACGAGGGCCTGATTGATGCCGCCACTGCCATTTCCGGTTCGGGCCCGGCCTACATCTTCTACATGACCGAGTGCCTGACCGAGGCCGGCAAGGCGCTGGGCCTGCCCGATGACGTGGCAGTGAAGCTGGCCCGGGCCACGGTGGCGGGTGCCGGCGAACTGATGCGCGTCACCGGCACAGATGCGGCCACGCTGCGCCAGAACGTCACGTCGCCCAAGGGCACCACCTACGCCGCGCTGCAGGTGCTGATGGCCGATGACGGCATGGAGCCGCTGCTGCGCAAGGCAACTGCTGAGGCCGAAAAGCGTTCAAGAGAACTGGCGGGCTGATGACAGCCCTGACGCCTTGTCTTTGCCGGACGGGGCGTGCAGGCTTGCTGCCACACCTGCCTGAACGCGAGGGAGAATGCTGATGGCTGAGCGCCAGCAGAGCGAAACCGAAATCGTCAACGCTGCCCTGCGCCTTGCTGCCACCCGCAGTTGGGGCGATATCCGCATGAGCGACATCGCCGCCGAAGCAGTCATCAGCCTGGCAGACCTGGCCGGCATCATCGGCGGCAAGACCGACATCCTTCGCCTGTATGGCCGCCAGCTCGATGCAAGGATGCTGAGGTCGCTCGATGAGGAGCCGGTCACCGGCTCGCCACACGACCGGGTGTTCGACATCATGATGCGCCGGCTGGAGCTGATGGATGCCGACAAGGCCGCCATCCGCTCCATCGTGGCCGCACCGGCCTCGTCTGCTGCAGGTTACCTGACGCTGGCAGGCTCGCTGCTTCAGTCGCAGGACTGGATCCTGTCGGCCGCCGGCATCGAGGACTCGGGGCTTCGCGGCGCCATGAAGACGTCCGGCCTTGCATACGTCTACGTCAAGACCTTGCGCACCTGGGCCAATGACGACGACGCAGGCCTCGCGCGCACCATGGCCCAGCTTGACCGGTCCCTGCGCGACGGCGCCGACTGGATAAAGAGGCTGGAAACGCCGGCCGCACTGGCAACGGCGCTTGGCAGCCTCGCCCGCGGCTTCATGAAGGCCCGCCGCGGCCCGCCGCCGTCTTCTCCGGACGCAACGCCCGGCAACACGCCACCGCCAAGCGGCGGCGACACACCTTCAACACCATCAGGCAACAGCACCACATGAGCACCATCACCTTCGACGACTTCATGAAGGTCGACATCCGCATCGGCACAATTATCGAGGTGGAAGACTTTCCCGAGGCCCGCAAGCCAGCCTACAAGCTGAAGATCGACTTCGGCCCCGAAATCGGGGTCAAGAAGTCGTCGGCCCAGATCACCGTGCACTACACGCCTGCCGACCTCAAAAGCCGCCAGGTGGCCGCCGTGGTGAACTTCCCGCCGCGCCAGATCGGGCCGTTCATGTCGGAAGTCCTCACGCTAGGCTTTGCAGACGACGATGGCGCGGTGGTGCTGATCGGCATCGACAAGCCGTGCCCTAACGGCTCGCGGATGCACTGAACTCACTCAGGTTGGAATCCGGATCTCGACCCGCAGGCCACCGAGCAGCGACTGCGACAAGGTGATGTCGCCGCCGTGGCTCTGCGCAATGTCGCGGGCAATCGCCATGCCGAGACCGGTGCCGCCGGAGTCCTGGTTGCGGGCATTGTCCAGCCGCACGAACGGCTTGAACACTTCCGAATAGCTCTCTGGCGGGATGCCGGGTCCGTCATCATCCACGACCACGCGCAGGTAGCTGCCGTCGTGCACGGCGGTGATCTCGACATGACCGGCAAAGCGCGCCGAGTTCTGCGCCAGATTGGCTACGCACCGTTTGAAGGCATCAGCCTTCAGCGGAACGATCAGCTTGCGCGGCGTGCTCAGCGAAACCGGTTGCCCCGAGCGGCTCAGATCGTCGGAAATGCTGCCGAGCAGGTCGACCACATCGGTTGGCCGCGTGATCTCGCTTTCCGCACCCTTGACGAACGCCATGTATCCTTCGAGCATCCGCTGCATCTCGGACACGTCGTCCTGCAGCGCTTTCACAGTGCTGTTCTGCTCCAGCAGGGCGAGTTCAAGCTTGAACCGTGTCAGGATGGTGCGCAGGTCATGGCTGACGCCCGCCAGCATGGCGGTGCGCTGCTCGACGTGGCGCTCTATGCGCCGCTTCATCTTGATGAAGGCATTGGCGGCTGCCTGCACCTCCGCCGCGCCGCTGGGCCGGAAATCGGGTACGTCACGTCCCATGCCGAAGCTTTGCGCCGCATCGGCCAGACGCACGATGGGCCTGATCTGGTTGCGCAGGAAGATGACGGCGATGGTGAGCAGCACGATTGACCCGCCAAGCATCCAGGCCAGGAAGATCTGTCTGGACGAGGCATGAGCCCTGTCCATGTCGGTCAGGAACCGGAACACGAAGCCATCCGCCGTTCTCAGCCGCACGTCGACATACCCCGTGTGCCCCACCGTATCCACCCACTGGGGCATACCGACCCCCTCGGCCAGGTACTTCACCAGCTTGGGGTGGACGTAGGACAGATACGGCTGCACGATCGGCGGCGGCAACTCCGCGCCGCGCTCCACCGTCAGGCCAAGCGCCAGTCCGTCATTCGCCAGGGTCAACACACGCGCAAGGTCTTGTTCCGTGTGCGAGCTCTGCTCCCAAGTATCCATGACCAGCGATACTTCGCGCACGAACGTGCGCAGCAGTGACTTGGTCACCTGCTCGTAGTGCCGGTCGATGAAAATCCAGCCCATCAGTCCCTGCAGCAGCAGCATCGGGGCAATCACGATTATCAGCGAGCGCGCATACAGCCGCTCGGGCAGGTAGCACTCCAGCAGGCGGTTGAAGCTCCACCACAGCGTGCGCTGGTCCGGGGACGTGTTGTCTCTGTTCGGTATGGCCGACATGGGCACCTGCCAGGCCCGCAGCGGCGGGCCGGTGAATGGTTTCACGGATCGATGTGCAGACTATAACCCTGACCGCGCACGGTTTGCAGATAAACCGGCATCGCAGGCTGTTCCTCGATCTTGCGCCGCAGGCGGTTGATCTGCACATCTACCGCCCTGTTGGACTCTTCTTGTGTTGGTTCTATGATTTCCGCCCTGTCCACCGGCATTCCCGGACGCGATGCCAGCACCCGCAGGATGTCCCGCTCGCGCGTGGTCAGATGCACCAGTTCGCCATCTCGGCGCAACTCGCCGCGCGCCAGATTGAACGTGAACGGGCCGAACTTGACCTCGTTTGGCTGCGTCTGGCCGGGTTGCACTGCCGCCTTACGCTTCAGGATGGCCTGCACCCGAAGCAGCAGTTCGCGTGGCTCGAATGGCTTGGCAAGATAATCGTCGACACCTGCCGTCAGCCCGCTGATCCGGTCTTCCGTATCCGACAGCGCCGACAGCATGAGGATCGGAACCTGGTTGCCGGACGCGCGCAGCGAGCGGGCAAATTCGACCCCGCTTTCGCCGGGCATCATCACGTCGAGCACGATCAGGTCGAACTCCACGCCCGCCATGCGCCGCCGGGCCTCCGCCGCGCCGTCGACTGCCGACACCCGGCACTGGTTGGCCGTGAGGAACGAACCGAGAAGTTCCCGCAGCCGCCGGTCGTCATCGACGACAAGCACGTGCGGATAGATATCGGGCGAGACACTCACGACGTTACGATACGCTCCACCTGGTCACGGTCCTGCGCGTTGACGAGACCGTACAGAAGCTGCTGCATTACCGGGCCCGAGTCAGCCCCGGCGTGGGCAATGGCCTCCCTCACCCGCGCCATCTGCGGTGCCATCAGCCGCTGGTGCAGCTTGCGGCCCTCGTCGGTCAGGTGCAACAAGCGCTTGCGGCGGTCTGCATCGCCGGTGCGCTGCTCCACGAAGCCGCGCTCCACCAGTTCCCGCAGCACCCGGGCCAGGCTCTGCTTGGTGATCTTCAGCACGTCGAGCAACTCGGCTACCGAAATGCCCGTGTTGCGCCCCACGAAGTGCACCACCCGGTGATGCGCCCTGCCGAAGCCGAATTCGGCCAGCAGCGCATCGGGATCGGACGTAAAGTCGCGATAGGCGAAGTAGAGCAGTTCAATCAGCTCCACGACATCATCGTCGCCAAGCTGTTGCGCCGGCGGCATCGTCTGGTGTGCTGCGTCGCTGGCCATCGCGATCCCCCTTGTCGAACCTCGGTGCCGATCACAGTTTATGTCAGCTATATTGACATATTTTGCAGCTATTGGTAGTGGGTTTGTCCGAATTTTATGCGATTTCATGTTCGTCGTGAGCCAATCCCGACCGTAAGCGGGCCCAACCTGCCGGCCGGTACAACAGGAGCCTGCCATGGCAGCCGCAGCCCCATTTGACAATCGCCCCGGTGAAATCTGGATGAACGGCGAGTTCATCCCCTGGTCGGACGCCCAGCTCCACGTGCTCAGCCACGCGCTGCATTACGCTTCTTCGGTCTTCGAGGGTGAGCGGGCCTATGGCGGCCGCATCTTCAAGCTGCGCGAGCATACCGACCGGCTGTTCCGGTCGGCTGAAATCCTCGACATGAAAATCCCCTACACGGTGGAAGAAATCGACAACGCCTGCATGGAACTGCTCGAGCGGCAGGGCCTGAAGGACGCCTATGTCCGCCCCGTCGCCTGGCGCGGGTCGGAAATGATGGGAGTGTCGGCACAGACCACCCGCATCAACGTCGCCATCGCCATCTGGGAATGGCCGAGCTATTTCGATGCCGAACAGCGCCTCAAGGGCATCCGCCTCGACATGGCCAAGTGGCGCCGGCCCGACCCGGCCACGGCCCCCTGCGAAGCTAAGGCCGCCGGCCTGTACATGATCTGCACCCTGTCCAAGCACGCCGCCGAGCGCGCCGGTTATGCCGATGCCCTGATGCTCGACTACCGCGGCCAGGTGGCGGAGGCCACTGGCGCCAACGTGTTCTTCGTCAAGAACGGCGAACTGCACACGCCTACGCCGGACTGCTTCCTCAACGGCATCACCCGCCAGACATTAATGGGCCTTGCCCGCGACCGTCAGATCAAGATCAACGAACGCCCCATCATGCCCGAGGAAATGGCGATCTTCGAGGAATGCTTCATCGTCGGCACCGCCGCCGAAGTCACCCCGGTCTCCGAAATCGGGCCGTACAAATTCACCGTGGGCAACATCACCACCACGTTGATGAACGACTACATGGCAACGGTTCAGCCCAAGGCCACAGCGGCGGAATAGGGCAAGCGGCTGCCCGGGCAGCCTTGCACATCACTCAAGGGCGCACACACATGAAAGTGTTTGCGCCCCTTTCGTTGCCCGTTCCAAATCGGCAAACGGCCCGTTATCATGCCGGTCTTACCGTGGAAAATGACCGCATGGAGAACGTTCATGGCCGCCGTCCGTCTTGTCCTCGCCTCTCTTTTCAGTCTCGCGCTGCTGCTCGCACCGCCGGCAGGTAACGGGCGGGCGCTGGCGGCCGGCAACGAGAACGTCGGCAAGCAGATCGAGCAGATCATTCTCAACGGCGAGAGCAACATCGGCTCGCTGGAGGACGACGACCGGCTTATCCAGGTCTTCACCTACTACGCCGACCGCTCGTTCAAGCCGATCTGGGTGCGCGATGACGGCCTCAAGGGCAAGGGCAAGGTGCTGCTGGAGTTCCTCGAGAATATCGAGAACCATGGCTTGCGCGAGTTCAAGTACCGGGTCGACGCCATCCGCGATGTTGTCGGCGACAATCATCCGCGCGCCCTGGCCGAACTTGAAATGCTGCTCACCAGCGCCTTCATCGACCTTGCCCGCGACCTGACCCGTGGCCGTGTGGACCCGACCGAAGTCGCCAAGAGCAACGACATCGAACTGCCGCGCGAGTACGGTTCGGCCTATCTGCTGGATGGCGCCGAACAGGCCGACGAGCTCAAGCCTTACCTTGACAGCCTGATGCCTCAGGACCCGCGTTATCACCGGCTGGTCGATGCCCTGAAGAAGTACCGCGCCATTCGCGCTGCCGGCGGCTGGAAGCCGATTGCCGGCGGCGATGTCCTCAAGCCGGGCGGCAAGGACGTCCGCCTGCCGATGCTGCGCGAACTGCTCACCACGGTGGGTGACCTCAAGCCCGAGAACCGGCCCGTGGGCGAAGTCTATGACGACGTCACGGTTGCCGCCGTGAAGCGGTTCCAGGAGCGCCACGGCCTGATGGCCGACGGCGTCATCGGCCCGACCACGCTGGAACAGATGAACGTGCCGGTGGAAGACCGCATCGCCCAGCTCGAGGTCAATCTTGAGCGCCGCCGCTGGCTGGCCCGCGAACCCGCCGGCTTCTACATCTTCGTCAACCTGGCCGACCAGGAACTCAAGGTGATGCAGGATGAAAAGACCATCCATACCGCCCGCGTGGTCGTCGGCAAGACCTACCACAAGACGCCGGTCTTCACCGAGAACATGACTTACCTCGTCATGAACCCGTACTGGAACGTGCCGTCCTCCATCGCCAACAAGGAGTACCTGCCCAAGCTCAAGCAGGACGCAGGCTACCTCCAGCGCCAGGGCATCCGGGTGCTCGACAGCGCCGGCAAGGAGGTCAACCCCTACTCGGTCAACTGGAACTCCATGAGCCGCGTGCCGTTCCGGCTGCGCCAGGACACCGGCGACAAGAACGCGCTCGGCCGCGTCAAGTTCATGTTCCCGAACAAGTACAACGTGTACATTCACGACACCCCGGCCAAGAGCCTGTTCGAAAAGGACCTGCGCGTCTATTCGCACGGCTGCATCCGGGTCGAGAACCCGCTCGACCTTGCCGAGGTGATCCTCAAGGACGAAGGCTGGTCTCGCGCCCGGATCGACAGTCAGATTGCCTCCGGCGAACGCCGTATCGTCCAGCTAAAGCGCAAGATCCCGGTCTATGTGACCTACATCACCGCCTTCGCCAACAAAGACGGCACGGTGAACTTCCGCCGCGACATCTATGAACGCGACAACCTGCTGGCGGAAGAGCTGCTCACCGGGGGCAAGTTCGCCGAGGCCGACAACCACTAGGCCCCGCTGCCGCCGCCTTCCACCGCCTTGCCAAACATGGCGGCTGCTGCCGCACCGGCAAACAGCAGCGCGAAGAAGACGGCACGCAGCCGGTGCTCCCGGTTCCAGGCCATGACCGCCGCTATGGCGGCCTGTATCGCGTAGTAGGCGGCAAACGCCTTCGAGGCATAGGCAATGATCTGGAACACGTCCGCCGTCCACGTGATCAGCAGCCCGATGCCGCATAGCCCGGCATAGGCCAGCCGCTCGCTGACGCGCCCGCCGCTCAACTCGTGAAAGAGCCCGCCGGACCCGCTGGTGTCGGCCACCGCGGCAGAGAACTGCGCGGCAAGGGCAGCACCGACGAGCAGCACCGGCAGGATCGGCGCGACCACCTTCATCATGTCCACGATGGCGGTTTCGGACAGCTCCAGCTGGCCGCGTTGAAACACGTAGGCCATCAGCAGGATATAGGCCATGTAGATGGCGCTCGACAGCCACTGCGCCCACTTCATCGAGGTGATGCGCGTTGCCGCGTCATAGCTGCCGCCCAGATAGCGCGACGTTTCAAACCCCTGCACCGTGACGATCAGGCCCAGCACCAGCGTCAGCCCCTGCCAGCCGGTTTGCGTGGCCGCATTGAAGATCAGGCCACCCCGACTGCCACTTGTCCGTGAAGAACCCGGCCATGCCGGTCAGCAGGCCGGCGATAATGGCCAGCTTCACCGACACCGACAGATACTCCATCAGTTCAAGCGACGAGAAGTCCCGCGTCCTGCCCACGTACAGGATGAGCACGAACACCGCGCTGGTCAGCAGCTGCGCGTCGAAACGGTTGTCGAGACTGCTCAGGCTGAGGCCGAATGCGCCAAACAGATTCAGGTAGTAGGCCACCGAGATGATGTAGGCGAAGCCAAGCATCCAGGACGTGGCCTTTTCCATCCAGTCGGCCACCTCGCCCAGCTTGCCCTTGCGATGATGCAGCGTCGAAATGTTGTAGCGCACGGCGCTGCCCAGCGCATAGGCGCCGGCGCACAGGCCGGCCATCACCAAAGGCGCATACTGGCCGTAGGATGCATCGAGCAGCGGCCCGAGCACCAGGAAACCGCTGCCGATGATCGAAGCAAGCGGCGTGGTCATGGCCCGCCAGGTGTCTGAGCCATGCACCTGCGGAAGCCACATCAGCGCGATGGTCGCGACCACCGCAATCAGGATCAGTATGTTCTGTATCATTCAGACGGCAAGTCTGAACTTATCGCATCGCCCGTCAAGCAAGGCGATTAGCAATGGGCCTCAGCGTCCCGAGGAAGCATAGCCGAGCGCTGCCGCCCTGGCGTCTTCCACGCCGCCATGGCGCCCCTGCGCACCCAGCACGAACAGGCCCGCACCATACTTGCCCGCCTGGCCGGCCCAGTGATCACTCGCCTCGCCCTTCGCAATCCGGATCTGCGCCGGCGTCTGCCCGAAGACATAGGTCCCGTTCTCAAGCTCGAAGCCGCAGGCGGCAGACGACAGGTGGCTGAAATAGTGCAGCGTGCCCGAGGCCTCGCCCTTGACGCTTTCGATCACGGTGACCTCGTAGGCTGCCCCCTGATGCAGGTCATCGCGAGACAGCTTGCGCAGCGAGCCGATGAAAATGCTGTCCGCCGCGGCGAACCGCTCAGCCATCGTCGGCATCTTGCTGGGCAGCGAACAGGCCATGGCCTGAGTGGAAATCATGATCGTGGCGGCGGCGGCAGCGGCGGCGAGAATGCAGCGGTTCATTGGCGTGGGTCCCTCTTGATGCGTCTGCACCACTGCAGCCGCCTGTGATGCGACAACCCTGCCATTGCTTAACTGAACCTTCGCTGGCCCGGCGGTTCATCCGCCGTTCATATGCGGGAACAAGCTTATCCGCCCGTCACCGGCGGGAAGAACGCCACTTCGCGCGCGCCTGCTATGGGGTGGTCGAGGTCGACATGCTCCTGGTCCACCGCCGCGCGGATGACCTCCATGTTCTCGAACGCGGACGCATAGCCCTCGTCGCGGCGGCTGAGGTGCGCGGCAAGCTCGCCCACCGTCGTCACGTCTTGCGGAATCTCGATTGTTTCCTCGCCCGTGCCGGTGCGCTGGCGCACCCAGGCAAAATACAGAACCTTCATTCGTCCTCGTCGATCACGTGCTTCAAACCGACCCTGAAATAGTCGAGTCCAGTATAAAGCGTCGCGATTGCGGCAATCCAGAGGAAGATCAGCCCGATCAGCGATGTATGCTCGAACACCGCATCCCCGGCAGGCCCGACAATCAGGAAGGCGATGGCCACCATCTGGAATGTGGTCTTCCACTTGGCAAGCTGCGTTACCGGCACCGACACCCTGACCTCGGCGAGAAACTCGCGCAGCCCCGACACCAGTATTTCACGGCATAGGATGATCACGGCGGCCCAGATGTTCAGCCCCTGGATCTGCCCGGTATAGGTGACCGCCAGCAACACCGAGGCGATCAGCAGCTTGTCTGCGATCGGGTCCAGCATGCGGCCCAGCGACGATTGCTGCTGCCAGATGCGGGCGAGGTAGCCGTCGAAGAAATCGGTTATGGCAGCGGCAATGAAGATGCCCAGCGCGATCCACCGGTTAATCTCGCCGCCGTAGATCAGCAGCCCGACCACGACAGGAACAGCCACGATGCGCAGGTAGGTGAGGATGTTGGGCAGCCACGTCGCCACATTTCCGCGCCGGTTCGGATGCCTCATCTTCTCGGCCTGTGCGCTCAATGTCCGCCCTCGTGAAAATGCCCGTAGATGGCAGTAGCCAGACTCTTGCTGATTCCCTCAACAGATTCCAGATCGGATACCGACGCCCTGCTCACCGCACGGGCCGATCCGAACGCCTTCAGCAACGCCTTCTTGCGCCCCGGGCCAATGCCCTCGATCTCGTCCAGCGGGTTCACCGCCATCGCCCTGGACCGCTTGGCCCGGTGCGTGCCGATGGCGAACCGGTGCGCCTCATCCCTTAGACGCTGCACATAATACAACACGGGGTCGCGTTGTTCGAGCATGAACGGCGGCTTGTCCTTAACATGGAATTGCTCGCGCCCCGCGTCCCGGTCTGGCCCCTTGGAAATGCCGGCCACCGCCACGCCCTTCACGCCCAGCTCGTCCATCGCCTCAAGCACGGCGGAAAGCTGGCCCTTGCCGCCGTCGATCAGCAACAGGTCGGGCCAGCTGCCCACTGATGTATCGCCGTCATCCGCACCGGCCTCAGCGTCCGCGTCACCGGTCCTTTCGCCGTACTCCTTCAGTAGCCGCGAGAAACGGCGGGTCAGCACCTCGCGCATCATCGCGAAGTCGTCGCCGCCGCCTTCCATCTGCGTCTTGATGTTGAACTTTCGGTAGTGCGCCTTGGCGAAGCCTTCCTGCCCCGCGACGATCATCGCACCCACCGCGTTGGCACCCTGGATGTGCGAGTTGTCGTACACCTCGATGCGCCGCGGCAGGCGGTCCAGCCCGAACACCGTCTGCACCCCTTCCAGCAGCTTGCGTTGCGAGGAGGTGTCGGCGAGCCTCCGCCCCAACGCCTCGCGCGCATTGGTGCGTGCGCGATCCACCAGCTCCCGCTTCTCGCCGCGCTGCGGCACGGCAAGCTCCACCTTGCGCCCGGCCTTCGACGACAGCGCATCCGCCAGCAGTTCCGCCTCGGCCACATCGTCCGACAGCAGCAGCAGCCGCGGCACCGGCTTGTCGTCATAGAACTGGGCGATGAAGGCTGCCATCACGTCCTGTGGCTCGAACGACTTGTCGGCTCTCGGAAAATAGGCCCGCGCGCCCCAGTTCTGCCCGGCGTGGATGAAGAACACCTGGATGCAGGTCTGTCCGCCCTGCTGGGCAAGGCCGAAGATGTCGGCCTCCTCGATGCCTTGCGGGTTGATGCCCTGCGAGGCGGTGACGTGGCTGAGCGCCGAGATCCGGTCGCGGTAGACGGCGGCGCGCTCGAAGTCGAGGTCCTCCGACGCCTGCTCCATCTGCTGTGCCAGTTGCTTCTTCACCGCGTCCGACTTGCCCGACAGGAACGCCTCGGCCTGGCTTAGCAGCTCGTTGTAGTCCTCCAGCGAAATCTCGCCGGTGCATGGCGCGGCGCACCGCTTGATCTGGAACAGCAGGCAGGGACGGGTACGGTTTTCGTAGTAGCTGTCGCTGCACGAGCGCAGCAGGAACGCCTTCTGCAGCGAATTGATGGTGGCGTTCACCGAACCTGCCGAGGCGAACGGGCCGTAGTAGCTGCCCTTGCGGTTGCGCGCACCGCGATGCTTGGTGATCTGCGCGGCCTCATGGTCCTTGGCGATCAGGATATAGGGGAACGACTTGTCGTCGCGCAGGATGACGTTGTAGCGCGGCTTCAACCGCTTGATCAGGTTGGCTTCGAGCAGCAGCGCTTCCGGCTCGGTCCGCGTGGTCACGAACTCCATCGACGCGGTATTGGCGATCATCGCGACGATGCGGTTGGTGTGCCCGCCAATGCGGGTGTAGTTGCTCACCCGGTTCTTCAGGTTGCGTGCCTTGCCGACGTACAGCACGTCGCCCTTGGCGTCGTACATGCGGTACACGCCGGGCTTGCCCGGCAGCGTCTTGACGAACCGCTTGATCACGTCCGGTCCGCGCTCCACCGCGCTGCTCGCCGGTTCAATGCCGTTGGTTTGTTGGGCCTCGTCGTTCATGCGCCTTATGTAGCGAACGCGGAGCCCTGTTGCGAGCGATTAGCGCGGATTTTGCACCCGTTCGATCTCGATGCCCACGCTGGAAGCCTCGGGAATGATGTCGAGCTTTTCCACCCGCACCCTGACCCGGTGGATCGCCTTGTGACGCAGCACCTTGGCGGCGATCTTCTCCGCCAGCGTCTCGACCAGGTTGACGTGGCCATCGTGCACGATGGACTTCACGTCCTTCACCACCTTCTCGTAGCTGACAACATTCTTGATGTTGTCTTCCAGCGGCCTGCCCATTTCCTGCACCGCGCAGTCGATGTTCACCAGGATGCGCTGGGGATGCTTCTTCTCGTGCTCATAAATGCCCACCATTGCGATCAGCGCCAGGTCGCGCACGAAAATGTGGCGCACGCCGGCCTCGGCATTGGCATAATCGGATCGCAATTGCCGCGGTTTCACTTCCATCGCATCTACTCACTTGCAGGCTATTCGTTGACGTCTGTCACGTCCGGCGTCTGCCAGACGAGATGCTGCCCACCATCCAGCACGATCATCTGTCCGGTCAAGGCCGGAGCCGACAGTATGAACATCAGCGCGGCGGAGATTTCCTCTGGCGACGTCCCGCGGTTCAGAAGCGTCAGCGACGCCTGCTTGGCGAAATCCTGCTCGTTCATCCGCACGTTCGGCAACGCCGGTCCGGGGCCGATGGCGTTGACCCGGATCCGCGGCGCCAGCGACTGGGCCAGCGTGCGGGTCACCGTCCACAGCGCCGACTTCGATGCCGTGTAGGAGAAGAAGGTCGGATTGAGCTTCCATACCCGCTGGTCGATGATGTTGATGATGTTGCCATTCTCGCCTTGCGGCAGTTGCGCGGCAAATGCCTGGGCAAGAAATACCGGCGAGCGCAGGTTGGTGTTGAGGTGCAGGTCCCACTGCTGCACCGTCACCGTGTCCGCCATGTCCGGCTCGAACCGTGAGGCGTTGTTGACCAGGCAGGTCAGAGGTCCCAGTTCCGCAACCGCTTGCGCGATGATCGATTGCGGCGCAGCCGGGTCTGCAAGGTCGCCCTGAACGACCGCGGCGCGCCGGCCGGCAGCCTTGATCTCGTCTGCCACCTCGCGTGCCGCGCCCCCGGACGAATTGTAGTGCACCGCGATGTCCCATCCCTGACGGGCAAGGTCGATGGCCAGGCACCGCCCAATCCGCTTGGCGGCACCGGTAATCAGGGCTGTTCGATGCATTGCTTGGTCCTCAGGTTGCCCGCCGTGCGATCAGGCCCAAAGGCCTTTCCGCTTGCTGCGCGGCCAGATTGCCGCGGCCAGACAACGCTGTCACCACCTCATGGGTTTCACCGGCCGACTGCAGCCACACCCGGCCCGGCCCACGCAGCAACGCCATGACCGCTGAGCCGCCTGCACCGAAGGCGCATTGCTCCACGCTGTCGATCACCACCGTTGCGCTCAAGGCCGCGATGGCACCGCCATGCACGGCAAGGGTATCGCCAGCGTTGAGCGTCATTTCGGACACCTCTCCCTGACCACCCGAGAACAGCCATCCATTGCCTTCCGCAAGCATCAGCTGCAGGCCGTCCGGACGCCGCCGGCTGGTCAGCCCGTGGAACTGGCTGTAGGGCCGCAGCCTGACGCCCGGCCCGGCTGCCAGGAAACTGTCTTGCGGCAATAGCATGCGCCCTGCCATGCCGGATAGATTGACCGCACCCACCTGCCCGCCGGGCGAAAGCACCAGCCGTGCCGGTGCCGGGCCGATGCACGCAGCCATCACCAGCGCCGGATGGCCTGCACTCTCGAAGCTGATCAGGTGATCATGGGCGATGACGGCGCTTCTCCACGTCGCCACACGCTGGCCCGGCGCCAGGCTGAGGGCAAGCTGCTGCATGATGCGTCCCGAGATATCGAACCCGAGATCGTTCACGCATTCCACATCGCCACGGTGCTCATGCACGACGCACGCCGCCTCCATGAAGCTCATCGCCAGTCCCCCCGAACTCACAAACCCGGGCCGCCAGTGCATTCAGCGCGGCCCCTACGTCAGAAATCCTAGAACAACGCTGTGCAATATTGAAGCGGCACTGTAACGAATGATTAACAATTACCGGTTGTGACGGACTGCATGCCGGAAGCTTGCGTTACTTGGCCTGCCTGAAGTCCTGGTGGCATGCCTTGCAGCTCTTCCCGACTTCGGCAAGCGACGGCAGGATATCCTGGGCAGAGCTTGCGGTCTTTCCGGCTTCTGCCAGCGCAATCGCATCGGCCTCCATCTTCTTCGCAATGCCGGTGAAGTCGTCCCAGCGTGCCCATATCACCGGCAGCGCCTCGGTCGGCTTGTCGAGCGAGCCTTCCGGGAACATGTGCGGCATGTGCTTGGCATGGCCGGCAATGACCCCGGCCGCTGCCTCAACGGCGGCGCCGTCGAACTCCCTCTCGCCCTTCACCATGGCGCCTATGGCCTTCATGCTGCTGCCGATTTCCTTCATCGCCTCCATGCGCTGCATGACCATGCCGGTCGCACCGTCATGAGCCATGACGATGCCGGAGGCCGCACCCGCAACAAGGGCAATGTCGATTGCTTGCCTGATGAGCTTCATATTTGTCCCTCTATGTCTTGTTTTCCGATTGATGAGCTGACCTGTGGCAGATGCGCCGCGCGCGCCGCAAGACCTGGCTCGCGGCTGCCGCCACGCTGACCAGGGCTCACTTCACCTGCTTGACGATCATTCGTCCGTTCATGTCGCCAAACTCGAACTCCTTCTTGTCGCCGGCCTTCAAGCCTTCGATCACTGTTTTCTCGGGCGCAAAGAACACCATGGTCATGCTGGGCATATCGAGGTTCTTGATATCCTCGTGCTTGACCGTCACCTTGCTCTGGGCAAGGTCCACCTTCACCACTTCTCCCTTGGTCCACACCACGTCTTCCGCAAAAGCGGTGGTGGCAGTCAACGCGATGCCGACAGCCAGGGCGAGAGACTCCATCAGTTTCATTTGCAGGTTCCTTTCTGGTTTGCGTTTCATTCGGGCTTCTGATCAATCGATGCCTCCCGCACCGGGTATTGCGTCTGCGCACTATTGGCGCGGGCAGGCGCCGGCACATCGCCGGTCCATTCGTAGGCTACGGTGCCTTCCGGGTGCTTGAACCAGCCCGGATCGCCGTAATCGTCCGCTGCCAGCCCGTCGCGCACCTTCACCACCGAGAACATGCCGCCCATCTCCACTGGACCGAACTGCGCCCACCCGGTCATCATAGGGATGGTGTTGTCCGGCAGCGGCATTTCCATCGAGCCCATCTCGGCCATGCCGTTCTGGCCCATGGCCATGAACTCCGGTTGCACACGGCGCACCTTTTTCATGTGGCTTTTCGCGTCCATGCCGATCTGCGTGGGCACATCATGCCCCATGGCGTTCATGGTGTGGTGCGACTTGTGGCAATGGATTGCCCAGTCGCCCTCATAGATGGCGTCGAACTCGTAGGCCCGCATGGCGCCGACGGGAATGTCGATGGTGACTTCGCGCCAGCGGGCTTCCTTCGGCACCCAGCCGCCGTCGGTGCCGGTCACCTCGAAGTCGTAACCGTGCATGTGGATGGGATGGTTCGTCATGGTCAGGTTGCCAACGCGAACCCGGACCCGGTCATTCTTCGCCACCACCAGCGGGTCGATGCCGGGGAAGATCCGGCTGTTCCAGCACCACAGGTTGAAGTCGGTCATGGTCATGACCTTCGGCACATATGATCCCGGTGCGATGTCGAAGGCGTTGAGCATGATCAGGAAGTCCCGGTCCACCCGCATGAACGCTGGGTCCTTCGGGTGCACGATGAACATGCCCATCATGCCCATTGCCATCTGCACCATCTCGTCGCCATGCGAGTGGTACATGAAGGTGCCGGACTTCTTCAGCTCGAACTCGTAGACGAAGGTCTTGCCGGGCTTGATCGGCGGCTGGGACAGACCGCTCACCCCGTCCATGCCTGACGGCAGCAACTGACCGTGCCAGTGCACTGCCGTATGTTCCGGCAGCCGATTTGTCACGAAGATGCGTACCCGGTCGCCTTCCACCGCCTCGATGGTCGGACCCGGCGACTGGCCATTGAAGCCCCACAGCCGTGCCACCATGCCCGGCGACATCTCGCGCTCAACCGGCTCGGCCACCAGGTGGAACTCCTTGACGCCATCCTTCATCCGCCACGGCAGCGTCCAGCCGTTCAGCGTCACCACCGGCTGGTAGTGATCGGGTCCGGAGGTGGGCGCCAGTGGCTTTTGCGTTTCAGCCGACGTGGCTGTCGCCGCCTCCGGCAATCCTTGCGCAATGGCAGGCGCGGCCAGCGCGCCGCCGGTCAGCGCCAGGCCGGTGCCCAATACCTGCCGTCTCGATATGATATCGGTCATTGATTGGTCTCCTTGGCGATAAATGTGTGAATGCAACACATCTTCAATGCCCTCCCGCGCCACCAGCATCGGCAAGGACCGGCATTCCACCGCCCCCGGCTGCCCCGCTGCCGCCGCCATAGATCGCCGCCTTCAGGTTCGCCTCCGCCAGCCAGAAGTCACGCTTGGCCATGTCGGCCTGCAGGTCGGAGCCCACCTTGGCCTTGACGTCCTGCAGCAGCTCGAACGTGCTGGTGATCATGCCGTTGTTGTTGAGCAGCGCCTGCTCTTCCAGCACCTTGCGCAGCGGCGCTACCGCCTCGATGTGATGGCGGGCAATCTCGTGCCGGCCGAGATACATCTCGTAGGCGCTGGCGGCTTCCGAGCGGATCTCCGCCGCCCGCTGGGCCAGCAGGTTGGCTGAGCGCATATAGGCCATCTCAGCCTTGCGCAGCCGCGCTTCGCCGCTGTCGAAGATCGGGATCACCAGGTCGACCTCGATGTTCGGGGTGACTGTATCGTCGCCATCCTCCCGTTCGATCTCTGCCCCACCGGTCAGGTCCAGGTCGGTCAGGTAGCGCGTGGCCTGCGTCAGGCCATGCTTACGCGCCACCATCTCCAGGTCCGCCTTGGCGATCATCAGGTCGATGCGATTGTTGAGCGCCCTGGCCACCACGGCGCGTGTGCGTTTGGCATGACGCGGCAACGGCGGAAGCGCATTGGGCACCTTGAACACCGTGTCCTTGCCCCATACGCCCATCTTGCGGATCAGCACCTGCTTGGCCTCACGCGCTTCCAGCCGGGCGCTCGCCAGCTGAGCGGTAAGCTCCGCATAATTCACGTGCTCGCGTGCCTGCTCGGCCTTTGGAAGAGCTCCTGTCTTGCCCAGCTGCATGGCGAGATCGGACCCTGCATCAGCCGCGGCAATCGCCTGTTTGACGTGGCCGGCCCGCTCCCAGGCGGAGACCGCATTGATCCACGCCACCCGTGTTTCATGAGCCAGCTTTAGTGTGGCCTCGATGGCCTCAAGCTGGGCCTTGCGCAACTGCGCTTCGGCTACACTCATGCGCGCCTCCCGCGTCATCGCCCGGGCAATGTTCAAGGTGATGAGGGACTCAATAGTGCGAGCCATGCCGAGCTGGTTTATTCCCACCGTCAGCTTTGGGTTCGACGGCAGCGCCTCCTGCCAAAGGTCCGCTGCCGACATGCCGATCTGGGCATAGGCTGCCTGCAGGCCCTTGTTGCTGAGCAGCGCCACCTGCACCGCCGTATCGGCATCGATGGTCTTGTTGTGGATCAGCTGGTGGACGCGGCTTGCCGTTGCCCCGGCTTCCGCATGGCTCTGCACCCAGACGCTTTGGCTTCCTGTCGTCCGGCCAGCATTCTCCTGCACCGCGGCAAATCCCAGCGTTGGGTTTGACAACTGGTCCAGTTCAGCCTGGGTGGCACATCCAGCGGTCAGCAGGGCCACGCCGCAAGCAGCGATTGACTTCAGCGCGTTCATTGCGCACCCACTTCCGCCGGAAGCGTACCGGCCCAGGGCTCTGGCTCGACGACCTGCCGCGGGTGATAGCCCGACAGCACGCTGCGATAGGCAGGCGTAGCGGTTTCCCGGTCGGGTTCAACCGGATCGCGATGCGACAGCACATCGAAACGGTCTGGTTCGGCCTGTGCCGCGCAACCAGCGAGCAGCAACACCGCCGCCAGCCCAAGTTTGTGAATCGACATGTACTCTCGCCCGAAGGCGCCCCTGCTGTTCGCAGCCCGTCCTGCCACGCGCAGGCGAAACCGCTCATTGTTGCATTGAAGTAGGTTCGCGAACGGGCTACGCAGGCCGCGGGGCTTCACAGCCAGCGGGCATCACGCAGCATCGCGCAACAAGTTTCAGAGGTGGCTGTTGGGCGGGGGAAGCGGTGACGGTGGCGCCCACACGACGAGTGAACGCTGACCATCGATGCCGAATGTCTCGATATGCCGGGCCTCAACACTGGCGTTGGCCACGACGAAGTCTGCAACATGGCAATTGGCCTGGTCGCAGCAGTTGCCATCCGCGGTTCCAGCAGGCGGCTTGCCGTGATCGGACGCGGGGCAATGGACGCCATGTCCGGTCATTTCGTGACCAGCCGTTGCTCCAGCCGCAGCCGAAGCATCCGAATGCATGGAGTGGGCTGTTGCCGTGTAATGCGCCGGGTGACCTGATGGCGCGTGTCCAGCCGTTCTGTGGGTTGAACTGTTGGCAGCCGTCATCGTCTGGGCGAGCACCCATACAGCTATGACCAGCATGTTCAAAAGCTTGCGCAAGCAACACCCCTGTGAACGGACGCAAGAAGGTATCCCGCATCCGGCCGGGGTCAAATGAAAAAACCGTTACTCACCCCTTCGGCAGCAAAATCACATAGTGCTTGCGCACCTTCTTCACCGTCTCCCAGGTACCCTTGAAGCCTGCCGGGATGATGAAGCCGTCGCCTGCCTTGAGCGTCCAGCTTTCGCCCTTGTCGTTGGTCAGGATCGCTTCGCCCTCGATGAAGTGGACAAACTCCCACTCCTCGTACTCCATGGCCATCTTGCCAGGCTCGCACTCCCAGATGCCGCAATAGAGCCGGTCGTCCTCGCCGGTCCAGTGGTTCCAGGTGGTGGTGTTGACCGGTTCGCCCGAAAGCGTCTTCGCCGGGTCGACCACTTCATGCTCGGCCTCCGGCATGCCGGGGCCGGAAGTTCTCATCACGATAATGCCAGTCATTCTGCAGCAGCCTTTGCTTGAGAGTGTTGAATCGCAGTCCAGACCTTGATCGGCGTCAGCGGCATGTCAAGGTGGGCAATGCCGTAATCATTCAGCGCATCCATCACCGCGTTCACCACTGCAGGTGGTGCGCCGGTCGCACCGGCCTCGCCCGCGCCCTTGACACCAAGCGGGTTGGACGCAGTCGGCGCATCCTGGTTGAACTGCAGGTTGAAGTCGGGAATGTCACTGGCGCGCGGTATGCAATAGTCCATGAACGAGCCGGTCAGAAGCTGACCCGTCTCGTCATACTCGACGCCTTCGAGCATGGCCTGCCCGATACCCTGCACCGCGCCGCCCATCACCTGTCCGCCAGCAATCAGCGGGTTGATGATGCGGCCGAAATCATCGACCACCGTGTAGCCCGTAATGTCGATCATGCCGGTCTCGGGGTCCACCTCCACCTCGCAAACGTGCGCCCCGTTGGGATAGCTGAACGACTTGCGCTCGAAGGTCTGCGAGGATGACAGCGTGTCCGGCACGCCCTCGGGCAGCGAGCCCGCCATGGCGCGCAGCTGCCTTTCCAGGTCCAGCAGCGCAATCGCCCGGTCGGTCCCGGCAATGGAGAACTTGCCGGCCTTGAACTCGATGTCCTGCACCGCCGCTTCCAGCACGTGCGCCGCCGCCTGCTTGCCCTTGTTGACGACCTCGTGGCTGGTGTTCAGCACCGCCGAACCGACGATCATCAGCGAGCGTGCCCCGCCGTGCCCGCCACCGGTAGCAATCTTGTCGGTATCGCCGCTCACATATCGCACCTTCCTCGGGTCGATGCCGAGCTCGGTGGCGATGATCTGCTTGTAGGTGGTCTCGTGGCCCTGGCCGGTTGCCGTGCCGCCGGTCATCAGCGTGACGCCGCCATCGTCGTCGAAACGAATCTCGGCAAAGTCGGCCGGCATGCCCAGCACCACTTCGAGATAGCTCGACACGCCGAGACCGCGAAGCTTGCCCTTGCGCGCCGACGCCTTGCGCCGCTTGTCGAACGCTGTCGCGTCGTGCGCCTGCAGCGCCTTGTCCAGCGTGCCCTCGAAGTCGCCGCAGTCGATCACCATGCCCAGCGCCATCTTGAACGGATAGTCGCGGATGAAGTTCTTGCGCCTGAGCCCAACGGGATCGCGCCCCGTCTCGTGCGCGGCCAGATCCACCAGCCGCTCGATCACGTAGGCAGCCTCGGGCCGCCCCGCACCGCGATAGGCGTCCACCGGCACCGTGTTGGTGAACACCGCATCCACGGTCATCGAGATCGCCGGAATGGTGTAGTTGCCGCCCATCGACACCCAGCTTGCTGACGTCGGGATGATGGTCCCGAACGACGACAGGTAAGCGCCCATGTTGGCCTTGGTCTCGACCTTCAGCGCCACGAACCTGCCGTCAGCATCCAGCGCCAGCGATGCCGTCGTCAGGTGGTCGCGGCCATGAATTTCGGCGAGGAAGTTCTCGGTGCGGCTGGCAATCCATTTCACCGGCCGGCCCAGCAGCTTTGCGGCAAACATCACCATGACGTTTTCCGGGTAGACGAAGTTCTTCGCCCCGAAGCCGCCACCCACATCAGGCATCACCACGCGCACCTTCTCGGGCGGGCACTTGAAGATCGCCGCCGCCATCTGGCCCTTCTGCGCATGCACCGCCTGACCCGAGACGTACAGGATCATCTGGTCCTTGCCGGCGTCATAGTCGCCCAGGCTGCCGCGCGGCTCGATTGCCGATGGCGCCACCCGGTTGTTGACGAAGGTCAGCGTGGTCACGTGCGCCGCGCTCGCTATCGCGTGGTCAGTGGCCGCCTCGTCGCCCTTGTGGAAATGGTAGGCCCGGTTCGACTTGATCGACGGGTGGATCACCTTGGTCTTCTTGTCGAGCACGGTTGCCAGGTCGACCACCGGCTGCATGTCCTTGTAATCGACCTCGATGGCCTCTGCCGCCGCCTGCGCCTGCGCTTGCGTCTCGGCAATCACCATCGCCACCGGGTCGCCGACGAACCGCGCCACGTCATGGGTCAGCGCAAACCGGTCCGGCACCGCCACGCCGTTCTCGTCCAGCCCGTCGATGGCCGTCACCGTCGGAAACGGCCCGAGGCTTGCCTTCTGCACGTCCTTGCCGGTCAGCACCTTGAGCACGCCGGGCATGGCCTTTGCCGCCGCCGTATCGATCTTGCCGATCTTCGCATGGGCAAACGGCGAGCGCACGAACGCGGCATGGACAGTGTTGGGCAGGCGGATGTCATCGACATACTGGCCCGTCCCGGTCATAAAACGCTCATCCTCGACACGCCGCACGGCCTGCCCGACTGCAAACTTCTGAATGCTCATTGTTGCCCGTTGATATGAAATGTGAGGTGTTTGAACGGATTAGTGCATGAGGCGGATGACAGGTGCAAGAAGGCTCAAGGCCGTCAGGCGGAAACTTTTGCCAGCAGCTCTTCTCTCGTCGCAACGAAGCCGCCAGCCACCCACCAGTCTTCCAAACGCCTGAGCGTCGCGCCAAGTTCCGGTCCCGGCTCAAGCCCGGCGGCAATCAGGTCTGACCCGGTCACAGGCAGCGCGGGCAACGGCCACTCCTCCAGAAGTTTCATCAGCCCAAGCCATGCGGCATCGCCAGCCGGCGCATTACTGTGCGCCCAAGCCAACCGTGCCGCCCGGGTGAAGGTTTCGGCCCCGGTCTGGTACAGCACCACCTTGCGCTCATTGTCCCGCAACGCCGGCGACGGCGGCATGGCATCGCGCAAGCCCGCGATCGCCCGCACCTCCGCATTCGACAGCCGCAAGCTTTCGCCCAGTTCATCGGCGCTCATTGCCAGGCATCCCGCCAGCCGCAGCGGATAGTCGGGCGACAGTGCGTTGGCCGCATCGATGGCTGCAAGCCGTTCCAGCACGGCATCGTCCAGATCGCGCCCGAACAGCACCTGGCTCACCCCGGCCCCGTTCATGAGGCCTGCTGCCTGCGCGGCACCCTTCGCCAGCAGCAGCTTCTTCATCTCCTGCCCGACCCGCTCGCGCGACAGCTTGTTCAGGCCGTCCTTCAGCCTGGTGCACGCGGCAAGCCCGGCCTCATCCAGCGCGCCGTCGCCATACTGGGCGTGGAACCGGAAGAACCGGAGCACTCGCAGGAAATCTTCCCGGATTCTCGTCTCCGCATCGCCGGCAAACCGGACATTTCGGCATAATGCGTCACCGATTCCACCCAGCGGGTCGAATATCTCGCCATCCAGCGAGGCATAAAGCGCGTTCATGGTGAAGTCGCGCCGGGCCGCATCCGCCTGCCAGTCATCGGTGAAGGCGACGGTCGCATGACGGCCATGGGTCTCCACGTCGTGGCGCAATGTCGTCACCTCGAAGGCGTTGTTTCCGCTCACGATTGTCACCGTGCCGTGGTCGATGCCGGTGGGGTGCGCCTTGAGCCCCGCCGCCTGCGCCGAGCGCATGGTTGCCTCGGGCGCCAGCGTGGTGGCGATGTCGACCTCGTGCACCGGCTCGCCCAGCAGCGCGTTGCGCACCGCGCCGCCGACCATCCGCGCCTCGCCTCCCGCTGCCTCGATGGCGGCAAAAACCTGTTTCAAACCAGGGGTTTGAAGAACCGGATGACCTTTCAACGAGACACTGCTCATGGCCCGAACACCCGGTCGTGCAGGTTCTTCAGCATGCCCGCCGTCGCCCCCCAGACATAGCGTTCGCCAAACGGCATGGCGTAGAAATAGCGCGTTGCGCCCTGCCACTCCCGTGAATGACGCAAGTGATTAGCCTTGTTCATGAAAAAGCTGAGCGGCACATCAAAGATGGCGGTCACCTCGCCCGCTTCCGGCACCAGCGTGAAGCCCGGCTTGAGCAATGCCACCACCGGCACCACCCGGAACCCCGTGCGCGTCTGGTAGACGTCGAGGAATCCGACCGGCTCGACGAATTCCGGCGCCACGCCGGTTTCCTCGAATGTTTCGCGCAGCGCGCACTCCACCGGCCCTGGATCGGTATCGTCGATCTTGCCGCCCGGAAATGCGATCTGGCCGGGATGGGTCGGCAGCGAGTCGGATCGCTGCGTCAGCAGCACGTGCAGCTCTCCGTCGCGCTCGATCAGCCCGACCAGCACCGCCGCCGCCCGCGACTTCACCCCGGACACCTGTATCAGCCCGCCATTGAGGTCGTCGTCCGAGCGGATCGCTGGCAGCGAGTGATCGAGCACTTCCGGCGGCGGCGAGGCATGTAGCCGGGGCACGAACTCTTCGATAAACTGTTGCTTTTTAACGGGTTCCATCGGATCAGACACCCGCTTCGCTGGCCGGCATCAGCCGCCAGAACGTGCCCGCCGACCAGACCCCGAACCAGCCGTCCTCATCCGTCCCGGCCGCCGCCAGATCATAGAACGCCTGCCGCCCAAGCCGCGCTTCCAGCCCACCGCGCACCCGCACATACGCCAGTTCCGCCCCATCGCCGCCCGCCGCCGGGCTTGCCCGCATGGTGAGCGGATGCGCCGGGCTCACCGTCATCTCGTCGCCAACATTGGTCGTCACCTTCACCTGCTGATGCCGCCCCTCACCCGTCACTTCGGCCGAGACCCCGGTGAAGGCCGCATCCTCGACGGTGATCAGACGCTTTTCCGCCGGCGTCACCAGCACGTGCGAGCCGTCCGGCTCGCGCCTGAGGATGGAGGCGAAAAGCGCCACCAGCCCTGGACGCTGAATCATCCGGCCTTCATGGAACCAGTTGCCGTCAATATCTATTCGTATGTCGATGGGTGAGGCATGCGCCGGATGCCATTGGTCGACCGGTGCCGGCGCGCGCCTGGGCATGTCGGCAGTGGAAATGGCCTCCAGGCCGCGAATGGGGAAATCGCCAGTCATGGCACATGATGAACCACATGACGATAATGTGAGCAAGACCGTGCGCCCGAGCCCCGCGCGCGACGCGTTACATCATGGTAACAAAGACAGATAGGTCATGTTGCAGCCACGCTTCATGGCGTATGCTTTCCGTCAAATTCGCCGATTCCGGCAGCACTGAAGCAGTGAAAGACAAACAGGCAGGCACGTAGTCCAGATGAGCAATGTCACCAATGCCGACGCGAAGATTCTCGACGAACTTGAAGCCACCGCAGCGCGGCTGGTCAAGGCCCGTGAGGCGGTCCGCTCGGTCATCTTCGGCCAGGACAACGTCATCGACCTGGCGCTGACCGCAATTCTCGGCGGCGGCCACGCCCTGCTGGTCGGCGCGCCGGGCCTGGCCAAGACCAAGCTCGCCATCACGCTGGGCACCGTGCTGGGCCTTGAGGAAAAGCGCATCCAGTTCACCCCGGACCTGATGCCCGCAGACATCGTCGGATCGGAAGTGCTGGACGAGGCAGAGGCCGGGCGCCACCGCTTCCGTTTCGTGAAAGGCCCGGTGTTCTGCCAGTTGCTGATGGCCGATGAAATCAACCGCGCCAGCCCGCGCACCCAGTCGGCTCTGCTGCAGGCGATGCAGGAACACCACGTCACGGTGGGCGGGGTGAGTTACGACCTGCCGTCGCCGTTCCACGTGCTGGCCACCCAGAACCCGGTCGAGCAGGAAGGCACCTATCCGCTGCCCGAAGCACAGCTGGACCGCTTCCTGCTGGAAATCGACGTGCCCTACCCCGACCTTGAATCCGAACGCCGGATGATCTTCGCCACCACCGGCACAGACGAGGAAAAGGTGCCCAACGTGTTCGCGCGCGATGAACTGATGCGCGCCCAGCGGCTCACCCGCACCATCCCCGTTGGCGAGAAGATTGCCGACGCAATCCTGCAGCTGGTGCGCTCCGCCCGCCCCGGCCCCGATGCATCGGAATTTGCCAACGAGCACATTTCATGGGGGCCCGGCCCGCGCGCCAGCCAGTCGTTCATGCTCGGCGTGCGCGCCCGCGCCCTGCTCGACGGACGCCTGTCGCCATCGCTCGACGATGTGGTCGCTCTCGCCCATCCGGTGCTGCGTCACCGCATGGCGATAACCTTCTCCGCCCGCGCCGACGGCGCGACCATTGACGACGTCATCGCGCGCCTCGTCGAACCTATTGCAGGCTAGTCCGGAGCAGACCCCAGAGAATGGCTTCACCGGCACTGACATCAGCAAACCTGCGCGGCGCCGCCGACCGGCTCGCCGATGCGTATCCGCCGCTGCTGATCCAGTCGCAACGCATCGCCAATGCGGTCGTGCAAGGCGCGCATGGCCGCCGCCGTTCCGGTCCCGGCGCCGATTTCTGGCAGTACCGGCAATACTCACCGGGCGACTCCATATCACGCATTGACTGGCGCAAGTCCGCCCGGGCCGGCAAGACCCTGATCCGCGAAACCGAATGGGCCGCGACGAATACCTTGTACGTCTGGGCAAGCCAGGCCGCTGGCATGGATTTCAAATCCGACCTGTCCGGCGTGAGCAAGCGCGACCGCGCCGCAATCCTTGCCCTTGCCATTGCAACACTGGCCATCCGCGGCGGAGAACGCGTCAGCCTGATGGGCTGGCCGCAATCCGCAGGGCACACGCGGCTGGTGCTGCGGCGCATGGCCGCCTGGTATTCGGGCGCCGGTGGCGAAGAACTCGCCACCCAGTCCCTGCCGCCCATGTTGCAGCTGCCGCGCTTTGCCACCTGCGTGCTGATCGGCGATTTCCTCGATCCGCTGGACCAGATCAAGGCGAATTTCTCGCGCATTGCCGACAGCGGCCTTCACGGCCACATCATCCAGGTGACGGACCCTGCCGAAGAAACGCTGCCCTGGCACGGGCGCACCGAGTTCATCGAGATGGCTGGGCGTGGCCGCTTCATTGCCGGGCGCGCCGAGTCGCTGCGCGGAGACTATATCGCCGCCATGCATCGCCAGCGCGACGGCTTGCGCCAGCTTGCCCGCCAGCTTGACTGGACCTTCGCCGTGCATCACACCGACCAGTCTCCCCACCCGCTGCTGATGGCGCTTTACACGCGACTGACCCAGCGCCCCAGCGCGAGGTGAGCGGATGTCATCGCTGCTTGCCGGCCTCACCTTCACCACCCCCCTGGCGCTCATCGGGCTGCTGGCGCTGCCACTGATCTGGTGGCTGTTGCGGTTCAACCCGCCGCATCCGCAGCAGGTGCGGTTTCCGCCGTTCCGGCTGCTGCTTGACCTCATTTCCAAAGAAGAGCAGCCGCAGCACACGCCCTGGTGGGTGCTGCTGATCCGCCTTGGCATGGCGGCCGCCATTATCCTGGCGGTGGCAGGTCCTCTGCTCAATGCGTCCTCCGTGCGTGACCGGTCGTCTGATCCGCTGTTGCTGGTGATCGACGATGGCTGGGCGTCTGCCGCAAGCTGGCGCGAGCGCGCGCGCCTTGCCGAAGACGTACTGGCAGAAGCAGGCCGCGCCGGCGCACCCGCCGCCGTCACCGGCACCACCGGCTCCGCCACCACCCGCGAACTCGCGATGGGCGATGCCGCCACCGCAGCCCGCCAGGCCGCAGCCCTTGCCCCAACCGCCCTGACGCCGCAACGCGGCGCGCTCGGCAACGAATTGAACGCAGCGTTCGGCGGCCTCGATGGCTTGCGCTTGCTATGGCTGTCAGATGGCCTTGCCCACCCGTCCGACGACGGCTTTGCCGATGCCCTGGCCTCACTGGCAGGCGGCAATGCCCGCGTCGAGGTGCTCAAGCCCGAAGCCGGTGCCATTCCCCCCGCCCTGCGCCAGCCGGAACTGGAGCAGGCCCGTTTGAAGCTTGCCGCCGTGCGGGCCGACGCAACCGCAGCCGCATCGGAACCGGTCAGCGTGCGCGCGCTCAATGGCCGGTCCCTGGCCGATGCTGTGCTGCAGTTCCCCGCCGGCGAACAGACCGCCGAGGTGACGGTCGAACTGCCGCTCGAACTGCGCAACGAGGCGGCCCGCGTGGAACTGACGGCCAACCGGACCGCGGGCGGCGTCTACCTGTTCGACGACCGCTGGCGGCGCAAGTCGGTGGCCATGGTGTCTGGCGCGGCGCTCGAGCTCGACCAGCCCCTTCTGTCGCCGCTCTACTATGTGTCGCGTGCGCTGCAGCCCAGCGCCGAGATCACCGAGGTGGAATCGGTCGACCAGATCACCAAGGCGCTCGATGACGGTGCCTCCATGCTGGTGCTGGCCGACCTTGGCGTGCTGGGTGACAGCAATGTCGACGCCCTTACCCGGTGGGTGTCGCGCGGTGGCGTGCTGGTGCGCTTTGCCGGCCCCCGCTTGTCCGGCGGCCATGACGGGCTGGTGCCGGTGGAACTGCGTTCCGGTGGACGCGCGCTCGGTTCTGCCCTGAGCTGGGAGCAGCCACAGGCGCTCGCCCAGTTTGCGGAGGACTCGCCCTTCGTCGGCCTCACCGCCGACCCGACCGTAAAGGTGCAGCGCCAGGTGCTGGCCGAGCCTTCCGCCACGCTGCCGTCGCGCGTGTGGGCCAGCCTCGAGGATGGTACCCCGCTCGTGACTGCGGCGGCAGAAGGCAAGGGACTGGTGGTTCTGTTCCACGTCACTGCCAATGCCGACTGGTCCAACCTGCCGCTCACCGGCCTGTTTGTTGAAATGCTCAAGCGGCTTGCCGACATGGCCCCGGCGGCCGGCAGCCTCAACTCGGGCGAGGAAGCCTCGGGCGCGGCAGCCAATGCGCAAGCTGCTTCGACAAGCGAAGGCGCCTTTACGCCGCTGCGCACGCTCAACGGCCAGGGCGAGCTGACCGCCCCGCCGGTCACCGCCGCGCCAGTCGAGACCGACGGCTTCTTCACCATGCAGCCCACGCCCACACATCCCGCCGGTATCTATGCCCGTGGCGGCGCGCGCCATGCGCTCAACCTCGATGCCGCCGGCAGCGGGCTGGAGCTTCTCGGCAGCCTGCCGTCGCCGTTCGCGGTGTCGGGCTACGAGCGCGCCCGGCCAACCGACCTGGCCGGCTGGTTGTTCTCCGCGGCAATGGCGCTGTTCGCCGCCGACATGCTGGCAATGCTCTATCTTACCGGCGCACTCGCACGGCTGACCCGGCGCCGCACTGCCGCCGCTTCACTGGCAATGCTGCTGGGTGGCGGCCTTGCACTCGCCCTGTTGACGATGCCCGCAGGCCCCGCCCGCGCCCAGGAAACCGCCAATAGCCAGGGCCTCAACGCGGCAGAGCAGTTCGCCATGCAGGCGAGCCTCGAAACCCGCATTGGTTACGTGCTGACCGGCGACGCCGAGGTGGACGGCACCTCCAAGATGGGTCTCTCGGGACTTGGCCGCGTGCTGATTTCGCGTACCTCCATCGAGCCGGCCGAACCCATCGCCATCGACATCGAGCGCGACGTAATCGTGTTCTTCCCGATCATCTACTGGCCGGTGCTGCCCGGGGCGCAAGCGCCCGATGACGCGCTGCTGGCCAAGCTGTCCGACTACATGAAGAACGGCGGCACCATCTTCTTCGACACCCGCGACGACAATGATCCCGTGGCGCAGGCGACCGGCTCCCCTTCGCCCGCCACGATCGCGCTTCGCGGCATTCTTGACCGCCTCGACGTGCCCGCGCTTGAGCCGGTGCCGGAAGGCCATGTGCTGACCCGCGCCTTCTACCTGATGAACACCTTCCCCGGCCGCTGGGCCGGCGGCCAGCTCTGGGTCGAGGCGCGCACGACGGGCGGCGACGTCAACGCCATCGAGGCGGCAGCGGCAGACGGTGTCAGTTCCATCATCATCGGGTCGAACGACTATGCCGCCGCCTGGGCAGTGGACGAGTCCGGCAACCCGCAATACCCGGTCTCGCCCGGTGGCGAAGGCCAGCGCGAATATGCCTGGCGCACCGGCGTCAACATCATGATGTATGCGCTCACCGGCAACTACAAGGCAGACCAGGTGCACGTGCCGGCGCTGCTTGAACGGCTGGGGCAGTAGGCGGCGGGCATGGTGTGGACCCTCGACATTCAGCCGCTTGTGCCGATGTGGCTTGCCGTAACGCTGGCGGCGGCCGCTGCCGTCATGGTGCTCGTGGCCCTGTTTGCCCGCATGCGCGGCAGCCTGTTGCGCGCCCTTGCAGGCGCGGCACTTGCCGCCGCCCTGTTCAACCCCGTGCTACTGCGCGAGGACCGCGAAACCCTGCCCGACATCGCCGTCGTGGTCACCGACCGCAGCCAGAGCCAGCTCAACGGCTCGCGCCCCGAACTGACCGATGCCGCGGTGGCCGAACTGACCTCGCGCCTTGCCGGGCTGGCCGACACCGAGGTGCGCCAGATCGAGGTGCGCTCCGGCATCACCACGGCGGATGAAGGCACCAATGCCTTTGCGGCATTGAGGCAGGCGTTGGCCGACGTGCCGCCCGAGCGCTATGCAGGCGCCATCATGATCACCGACGGCCAGGTCCACGACGTGCCGGCGGGCGAGCCGCTGGCCGGGTATGAAGGGCCGCTGCATGCCCTCGTCACCGGAAAGCCCGGTGAGATCGACCGTACCGTCCGCTTCACGCAGGCGCCGAAGTTCGGCATCGTCGGCGAGAAGCAGCCGGTGCGCTTTATCGTGCAGGATGCAGGCGCCGCCGCCGGCACGCCGGTGCTGGTCACCATCGCCGTGGATGGCCAGGTACTCGGCACCGTCACCACCACTACCGGCGCCGAGACCGAGATGGAACTCGAGATCGCCCATGGCGGCGACAACATCATCGAGCTGTCCGCCGCCGAATTGCAGGGCGAGCTGACCACCCGCAACAACCGCGCCATCGTGGTCACCAAGGGCATCCGGGACCGGTTGCGCGTGCTGCTGATCTCCGGCAAGCCGCACCCGGGCGAGCGCACCTGGCGCAACCTGCTCAAGGCCGACACTTCGGTGGACCTCGTGCACTTCACCATCCTGCGCCCGCCGGAAAAGCAGGACGGCACGCCGATCAACGAGCTGTCGCTGATCGCCTTCCCGACCCGCGAACTGTTCGTCGAGAAGCTGGACGAGTTCGACCTGATCATCTTCGACCGCTACGAGCGCCGCGGCGTGCTGCCGGTGACTTACCTCGCCAACATCGCCGACTATGTTGAAAAGGGTGGCGCGGTGCTGGTGGCGGCAGGCCCCGACTATGCCGGTGCGACCAGCCTCTACCGCACGCCGCTTGCCGCCGTACTGCCGGCCATGCCGACCGGCGACGTGACGGTGGTGCCGTTCAAGGCGCGCATTACCGAAAAGGGCGAGCGTCACCCCGTCGTGCGCGGCCTTGCCGGCGCCAGCCAGACCGAGCCAACCTGGGGCCGCTGGTTCCGGATCGTCGATTCGGAAGTGCGCGACGGCGACATCGTCATGGCCGGCCCCGACGACCGCCCGCTGATGATCCTGTCTCGCGTCGGCGAGGGCCGCGTGGCCCAGCTGATGTCCGACCATGCCTGGCTGTGGGCGCGCGGCTATGACGGTGGCGGACCGCAGGCCGAGGCGCTGCGCCGCATGGCCCACTGGCTGATGAAGGAACCGCAGCTCGAGGAAGAGGCGCTGACCGGCCAGCAGTCCGGATTGCAGCTAGTCATCCAGCGCAACACCATGAAGGAAGAGGCGGCTGACGTTGCCGTCACCATGCCATCGGGCAAGACCGAAACGGTGAAGCTCGATCAGGTCCAGCCGGGCATCTGGCGAGGTCAGATCTTGGCCACCGAGGCCGGCCTGCACCGGTTGTCTGACGGCACCCTCGACGCGGTTGCCGCCGTCGGCACCGCCGACCCGCGCGAGGCCACGGACCTGATCGCCACCACCAGCGTTCTGGAACCTGTCGCCGAAGCCACGCGCGCTACCGCGCGCTTCATCTCTACCGACGGCACCGCGCAGACCATGTCATTGCCGCGGCTGGCCAAGGTGAGCCCGGGCCGCGCCATGGCAGGTTCGGGCTGGATCGGGCTCAAGGCCAACGGCGCCTACCGGGTTCTATCGATCGGCAGCTTTCCGCTGTTCTCGACGCTGCTGGCGCTTGCCGCCCTGCTCGGCCTGATGTCGCTGACCTGGTACCGCGAAGGCCGCTGATCAGACCTTGTCCTTGGTGGCAAACCGCGATGGCGGCAGTACCAGCCCGCTGACGCCGTCAAACGCGCCCGGATCCAGCTCCCGGAACAGCAGCCGCGCCGGGTCCACCGGGCCGGGCAGCAGCAACCGCCCGTCCGGCACTCGCGAGAACCCGAACGGCGCATAATACGGCTCATCACCCACCAGGATCGCCAGGCCGTGGCCCAGCCGCCCAGCTTCCTCCAGCGCATGCTGCATCAGCTTGCGGCCCAGACCCTTGCCCTGCAACACCGGTTCCACCGCGAGCGGACCAAGCATGATCGCATCATGACCAGCCTGCCCGATCTTCAGCCGCCAGAAGCTGATCACCGCCACCAGCCATTGCTCCATCTCGTCGTCAGCCGCCGGCAGCCACAGCCCGAAGCTGAGGCCCGGTACTGCCGTTTCGCCTTCACGGAAGCGGTAGGAGGTCTTGGTGCGCCTGCCGATGCCGAAAGCACGGTCGAGCAAACCTTCGGATTTGCTCACGAGAGCAGCGTCGTCAAAGTCGAATGGCTTGATGATGGATGAATTGAACGGCATCGGGCGAAGTCTCTCAGGCAGATATGATGATTACATGTCTTGCCGGCGCGCCCGAGCCCGGAAGCGATGCACTAGATCGGGTGCAGGACCTTCGAGGCAGCAAGCGGCAAACCGGCGCCGCGCAGCATGGTTGCCGCGCGTCGCTCGATCGCCAATCGTCGCTCCCGGTTGGTCCGGATCATCGTGTCCCGTCCTGTTGTGCGGCGGTTGCCGCCAGAGAGAAAGTGCACCTATCACGGCTTGCCCGCGCCGGTCAAAAGCTTTGTGCCTTCACCAGATTGCGGCAGGCTCCGCCCCGCCGGCCAGTTCATCCAGCCGCCGCTTCATCGCATCCGAGCAGTCCTGCCTGATTTCATCGGGGGCCAGAAACGCCCGGTGCGATATTTCCATTGACGGCTTCCAAGGCTCCTCGTCGTAGTCGCGCACCAGGTACACCGCCACATGATCACCCGGAATATGGGCATGGTTGGAAAACAGCCCGTGCATCTGCGGTTTGCCCTTCATCCTGACGGCGGCCTCCTCGTGGAGTTCGCGCGCCAGCGCCTCGAGCGCGGTCTCGCCGCGTTCCACGCCGCCGCCCGGAAATATCCAGCCGTGGGTGTAGGTCTGGCGCACCACCAGCATCCGCCCTTCGCTGTCTGTCACCACGCCACGCACGCCAAGCGTCATGCCGCGCGTCACGCGCCCGAGCGGCTGCAGCACGAACCGGTTTGCCAGCGGATATATGATCTGTTTCAGCATGTCGTGGCCACGTCATCGCCTTTCAGGCACAAGCTCCCCCCGGCGAGAGGCCGCCCGACGCCCTTGAACCATACAAACGCCGGTTTGCCCACCCGGTGCAAGCATCCACGTATGAATTCAGCACTTGCCCCCGCCCTCAGGCGGCACTAATCGTTTCGCCATGCCTGCGAATCCTGACCATGCCCTCCGCACTGTTTGCGGCCAGCCCGGAAACGGCAGGCTGATGCTGGGCGCCATCGCAATGTTCCGGTACGCCAATGGCGCGGCACCACGACCCGGCAAGGCCCACGCTTCATGACCGGTCTGACAGTCACCCCAGTGACCGGCAAGGTTGGACGGCAGGCCTTTCTGAAGGTGCCGCACCTGGTTTTCGCCGGCGACCCCGCCTGGATCGCGCCCCTGACCCTGGAGCGCGCCCAGCACATCTCGGAAAAGCACAACCCCTTCTTCCAGCATGCCAGCGCGCAACTGTTCGTGGCCTGGCGTGACGGCAAGCCGGTCGGGCGGATCTCGGCCCAGGTCGACGAATTGCGCAACGAGCGCCACAAGGATGCTACCGGCATGTTCGGCTTCCTTGACGCGATCGATGATCCGGCAGTGTTCAGGGCACTGTTGGAAACGGCCGAAAACTGGCTCGCCGCATGTGGCATGACCCGCGTCATTGGCCCGTTCAGCTTTTCGATCAACGAGGAAACCGGTCTGCTGATCGACGGATTCGATCACCCGCCCGCAGTGATGATGGGCCATGCCCGGCGCTGGTATGGGCCTCATGTCGAGGCGGCAGGCTATGCCAAGGTGAAGGACGTGCTGGCCTACAGCTTCGACAACTCGAAGGAGCTGCCGCGCGGGCTGGCCGGCATGTTGCGCAAGGTCGAGCAGACCGGCGAACTGAAGGTGCGCCCCCTGAGCAAGAAGAACCTTGCCCGCGACCTTGCCATCCTGATCGACATTTTCAATGACGCATGGTCGGGCAACTGGGGCTTCACCCCGTTCTCGCAGGCCGAGATCGACAAGCTGGGTGCCGACCTCAAGCTGCTGGTCGACGAGGGCTACATCGCCTTCGCCGAGTATAAGGGCGAACCGGCGGCAATGGCAGTTACCCTGCCCGACATCAACCAGGCCGCGAAAGACCTCAAGGGCCGCCTGTTCCCGTTCGGCGTATTCAGGTTGCTGGCCCGGCTGAAGTTGAAGGCGCCGCAGGCCGTGCGCATGCCGCTGATGGGGGTGCGCCGCAAGTTTCACGGCACACCGGTCGGCTCGGCGCTGGCCATCGCGGTCATCGACACCATCCGCCGCTATCACGTGGCGCGGGGTACCACACAGGCCGAACTGTCGTGGATTCTCGAGGACAACCTGCCCATGCGGCGGATGATCGAAGCCGTTGGCGGTGTGCCCTACAAGACCTACCGCATCTATGAACGCAAGCTCGCTGCAACTGCAAGCGGGGACCGGACCGCATGATCCGCATCGCCCACATCTCCGACGTTCACCTGGGGCCTTTGCCGCCGGTCAAGGCCAGCGAAATGAACTCAAAGCGGCTGGTCGGCTACAATTCCTGGATGTTCCGCCGCCGCGGCATTCATGATCCCGCGATCACGGCCGAGATTGTCCGCGACATCAAGGCCGCCCGGCCAGACCACCTGATGGTGACCGGCGACCTTGTCAACATTGCCCTCAAGCGCGAGTTCATCAACGGGGCAAGCTGGCTGCAGCATGCAGGTTCGCCCGAGTGGATATCATTCGTGCCAGGCAACCACGATGCCTATGTGCCGGTCGCCTGGGAAGATGGGCTCGGCCTGTGGGGCGACTACATGACCGGCGACCTGGCGGTGCCGGGCGCCCGGCCCACCGATAGCGTCGCGATGGCCTTTCCCTACGTGCGCCAGCGCCGCAACATCGCGCTGATCGGCGTCACGACCGGCATTCCGACACGGCCCGGCCGCGCCACCGGAACACTTGGACCGGCACAACTCGAGGCGCTTGCCTCCACCTTGTCCAACCTGCGCCAGCGTGGTTTCTTCCGGCTGCTCATGATCCATCACCCGCCATTGCCGGGGCTGGCCAAGCAGCGCAAGGCGCTGACCGATGCAGCCGAACTTGCCGGCATCCTGCAGGACGAGGGCTGCGACCTCGTCGTGCATGGCCACAACCACACCGCCATGCGCCACAAGCTTGCCTCGCGCCACGGAACCGTGCACGTTATCGGGGTTCCGTCTGCCAGCTCCAACGGCGCACGCAATACCGAGCCTTCGGCGTGGAACGAATATACGATCAGACGCGTGTCGGGCCAATGGCAATGCACCGTCAACACGCGGGTCTGGCAGGCAGCGCAACGCGCTTTCGTGCCACAAACCAGCTACAGTCTGGAGCCATAAGCACGCAGCCGCACCGGCGGCACCATCCAGCAAGGAGGACGGCTCGCGCCGGCAGCGCCCATCTTCAGGTTTCCGATAATCGAGCGGTACGTGATCCGCCAGGTCTCCATCCCGCTGTTGACGGCGCTGGGGGCCGGCATGGCCGTGCTGTGCGCGGAGCGCATCGTCAAGGTTCTCGACATCACGCTTGGAAACCGCAATTCGTTCGGCGTGGTGATCGAGCTTCTGGCTTACTGGATGCCGCACTATATCGGACTGGCCGCGCCGGTTGCGCTCTATCTCGGCCTTCTGTTCGGCTTCAACAAGATGTCGAAGGATTCAGAGCTGGATGCCTTTCTCGCTGCCGGCATCAGCCTGGGGCGTTTGACCCGGCCCGTCGCCATCATAGCCGTGGTGCTGGCCGCCAATGCAGCCTTGATGTTCGGCTGGGTGCAGCCCTATTCGCTATATGCCTATCGCGCCACCGTTTATGCCCTGTCGCATGTGGATGTGTTCTTCCTGGCCGAGGAAGGCGTATTCATGCAAACCGGCAGCCGCACCTTCATGCTCGACAAGTTGACCCGCCGGGACAATTCGTTCCAGCGCATTTTCCTGTTTGACGACAGGAATGAAAAAGGCACCGAAACCATCACCGCCGAGGCCGGCCAGCTTGTCGACGATCCCGAACGCCGCCGCCCCATCCTCAGGCTGGAAACCGGTCACCGGCTCGAGATCAAGAAGCCTGCCAGCACCACATCGGTGGAAGCCGTCGACCCGCCCATCGTTGGCGACTTCAAGACGGCAGACATCGCGCTTGGCGAGATCCAGGACGCCATATTCAGGGAGCGGGGGCAGAACGAGCGCGAACTGACGCTGTCCGAACTGTACCGCGAACTGCGCAAGCCGGACTTGAAACCCGGCCGGCAACAGTCGCTCGAATCGCAGTTTCATCTGCGCCTTGCACTGGTGGCGCTGGTGCTGATCCTGCCGTTTCTCGCGCTGCCCTATGCCATCGGCCAGCGGCGCGGCAACCGGGCTTACCGCTTCGCCGTGGCACTGGTCCTGCTGGTCGCCTTCCACGAAATACTGCAGCAGGGAGCGCTTATCGCAAGAGTATCGGGCACGTCCGTATGGCTCGCAATATGGCTGCCTTTCGCGCTGTTCTCGGCATTTGCACTGTGGCGTTACTACGTCGCCTGCTACACCCTGCCGCGGCCGTGGCTCGACCCACTGCTTGAGGAAATCGCCGATGCCGTGCGGGCGGCATGGCGGCGCATCCGCCCTGCAACCGGTAGGGCGATGCCATGATCAGCACCATCGGCTGGCTTGTCTCGCGCATGATCCTGGTGCGCTTCGTTGCCATCCTGCTCGGCATTTCCGCGTTCGTGGTCTCGCTTACCCTGGTCACCTACTCCGAGGAGATCATGAAACAGGGCGGCGGCGGCGCGATTGCCCTTGCACACTATGCAGCCCTTCTGCTGCCGGTCACCGCGTCTGCCTTCATGGCCATTGCCGTCCTGCTCGGCATCCTGCTGACCCTGGTGGAGCTGAGTTATCGCAGCGAGCTTACGGCAATCTGGGCGACCGGTCTTTCGCCCCTCAAGGTGGTGGTACTGCTGCTGCCGATGAGCCTGGTGATCGGCGGCATCACCTTCCTGATCGCCGATCAGGCGGTGCCGCGCGTGTCCAGCAAGCTGATCGACTGGGGCGTGGGCGAGTACAGCCGCAAGAAGGCGCAGGTGGGCCAGAAAGGCGCGATCTGGCTGCGTGCCGGCAACGACATCCTGCGCGCCTCCAAGGCCAACGCCGACGCATCCGAACTGTCCAACATCATCATTTTCCGGCGCGATGCCACCGGAAAGCTGACCGAACAGATCCATGCCGCATCGGCACGGCTCACCAGCCGGCGCTGGCAGCTGGATGACGTGATCATCTACCATGCCGCGAACGTGGAGCCGAACCGGGTGAGCCGCCTGATCTACTCCGGCAACATGCGCCCGGCCCGCGAGGGCAAGCGCTCCGGCGAGCCTTCCGAGATGAGCACCGTCGACCTGGGCTATTTCATCCGCAATGCCGGTTTCGGCATCAAGCCGGTACACGTGTTCGAAACCTGGTGGCACCGGCGCATGTCGCTGCTGTTCACGCCGTGGCTGATGGTGGCGCTTTGCATTCCTCTGGCCGTGAAGTTCAGGCGCGGTGGCGGCGCCGGCCGCCTGTTCATGGTCGGCCTCGCAGTCGGCTTCACCTACTCGATCTTCGAGGGCATCTCGCTGACCATGGGCGAAGTTGGATTTGTTCCGCCATGGTTCGGTGCGTGGGCGCCATTCCTGGTCTACGCCGCCGTGGCAGGTGCAATGACGTTCCGCGCCGAAACGGTGACCTGACCGCTCAGACCGCGGCAGCCACCCGGTTGCGGCTGGCGACAACCGATGAGAACAGCGCGATGATGCGGTCGATTTCCTCGTCCGTATGCGCCGCCGAAACCGAACACCGCAGCAGGCACAGCTTGCCCGGCGTGCCCGGCGGCAGCGCAATGTTGACGTAGACCCCCGCCTCCAGCAGCTGGTTCCACATCACCAGCGTCGACGTCTCGTCCTCGCACTTGACCGCGATCACTGGGCTTACCGTATCGCAGCCCAGTTGCAGCCCGAGGCCCTTCAGTCCATGGAACAGGCGCGCCGAATTGGCCTGCAGCCGGTCGCGCCGCTGTGGCTCCCGCTTCAGCAGGCGCACCGCCGCCGTCGCCGTGGCAATCGACGCCGGTGACGGCGAAGCAGTGAACATGTACGGCTTGGACGCATAGCGCAAAGTTTCGAACATCGGGTGGTTGGAAGCCCCGAACCCGCCGATTGCGCCGATCGACTTGGAGAACGTGCCGACGATGAAGTCGGCCTCGTCCATCAGCCCGGCCTCGTCGGCAAGGCCGCAGCCATTGGGCCCCAGCACACCGAATGAATGTGCCTCGTCCACCAGCAGCTGGAAGCCGTGCTTCTTCTTCACCTCGACGAACTCGGCCAGCGGCGCCCGGTCGCCCAGCATCGAGTAGATGCCTTCCAGCACGACAAGCCGGCCGCCGCCGTCGTTCTCCATGCGGGTCAGCCGTTTGTCGAGGTCGGCGGGATCATTGTGGCGGAACCGCACCAGCTTCGCACCCGACAGCGTGCAACCGTCATAGATCGAGGAATGACTGTCGGCATCGAGGAAGATGGTGTCCCTGGGTCCGGCAAGCCCTGCCATCATGCCAAGGTTGGCCTGGTAGCCGGTGGAGAACACGATACACTGCTTCATGCCGAGGAATGACGCCAGTTCGCGCTCCAGTTCCTCGTGCATGGCGTAGCTGCCATTGGCGATGCGCGATCCGGTGGTGCCGGTGCCGAACTCCTCCAGCGCCTTCTTGCCGGCCTCGACGCACTCGCGCTCGAAGGTGACGCCCATGTAGTTGTTGGTGCCGGCCAGAATGGTGTCGCGGCCATTGATGATGGCACGCGTGGGCGACAGCAGCCGCTCGTTGACCGGCCCGATGCGCGAGCCGGCCTGTTCCACCGCATGCATCCGCTCAAGCAGCGGCTTGTACTTGTCCAGCAGGTCAACCATGCACTTAACCTCACGCCTTGTTCACCCGCGCCTTCACCACGCCCACCAGGTCGTTCATGGTGTGCGTGTCCGACAGCACGTTGAGCGGAATGTCGATGTCGAAGTGGTCCTCGACTTCCATCACGAAATCCATCACCGACACGCTGTCGATGGCGAGGTCCACGGCAATCTCCGTCTCGGGCTTGAGCTCCACACCCTTCTCGTTGAAGGGGCCCAGCAGCTCGGCCAGCTTGTCGAATATGGCTTTGTCTTCAGGTGTCATCTGTTTCGTATCTCTTCACCAGCATTGTGCCGCTTTGTAGGCAGGTCTCAGCGTGCAGGCAACCATCCGTTGATCCGGTACCAGCGAAGCGTGTCGGCATAGCCCTCGGCAAACCGGTAGCGCGCCCGCCAAGGCCCTGCATGTTCGAATTTCTCACCCGTGCAAACCCAGTCGTCATGATACAGTTCACGCACCTTGCCCCGGCTGAGAATGACCGCCCGGCCCGTCACGCTCATCAACCCTTCGGCCCCCGCCCCCGTCAGCGTCAGCAGCGCGCGCGGCAGATGAGCCACCCTCGAAACCCGGCCGGTCACCTGCCCTGCTGCCTCGGCCATCGCGGCATGGCTGTACCCGCCCGGCGTGCCATCATCGATCTCGTAGCACGCACCGGACCGGCCTGCACCTTCCGCCGCCGCAACCAGCGCGGCAGCCAGGTCCGCAACATGGATCAGCGAAAGCCTTTGTCCTGCCGTCCCGGTCATCAGGCAGACCGGGCTCGCCAGCTGCCTGACCAGCGGCAACGTTGCCCGGTCGCCCGGCCCGTACACCGCCGGCGGCCGGATGATCGTCAGCGCCATACCGGGCGCGGCATCCGCCGCCGTCCGCACCGCCACTTCGCCCGCCGCCTTCGACGCGCAATACCCCGAGAGCTGCGGCTCGCGCGCGGCCAGCGACGAAACGTGCACGAACCGGCTGACGCCTGCCTGCACCGCCGCTGCGGCCAGCCGCGCCGCGCCGTGTGCGTTTGCCGCCATGAACCCGTGCAGGTTCGCCGCCTTGATGGCGCCTGCCACGTGGATCACTGCATCGGCGTCCTGCACCAGGCCGGACAGGGCCGTCGCGTCCTCCAGGCTGCCTTCAACGATCTGCGCGCCTTGCGCCAGTTCAGGCGTCAGCCTGCCTGCATCGCGTACCAGCAGGCGCACATCATGACCGTAGCTGATAAGTTCACGCGCAGTGTGAGCGCCGACGAAGCCGGTCGCCCCGGTCAGGGCAATTTGCATGGGTTGACGGCCGGCGGGTCCGGTCACTCCGCTGCGATGGCGACCGGCCCGGCCTCACCGGCGAACCCGCCGGCGATTTCGGCAATGTCGCCGCTGACATGAAGGGCCTTCGCACCGGCCCGCGACAGCTTGCCGGACGAGGTGAACGGCAAGCTCTTGGGCGGCACCATGACCACGTCGGCCCCGATGCCGATGGAGCGCACGATCTGAGCCGACACCTGCTTGCGCAGTTCCTCGATGGCTGCCGTATCGCGCAGGCGGCACTGCACCAGCACCATCACCCGGTCCTCGCCATTGGCGCCTTCCATGGCGAACGCGGCAACATCGCCGTCACGCACCTGGTCAAGCCGCTCGACGGCCCACTCGATGTCCTGCGGCCAGATATTACGGCCATTGTGCAGGATCATGTCCTTGGCGCGGCCGGTGATGACGATCTCGCCATCCGCCCAGTAACCCATGTCGCCGGTGTCCATGAAGCTGTCCTGCCGCATGATGGCGGCGGTGGCCTCCGGGTTCTGGTAATACCCGCTCATCAGGCTCGGGCCTGCAATCTCGATACGGCCGATGCGGCGTTCGCCAAGCTCGTTGCCATACTCGTCCACAACCCGCATGCGATGGCCCGGCAGCGGCTTGCCGCACACCACGAATTGCCGGACCTGATCCGGGCACGTGGCCTTGCTCGGCACCGCTTCGCCAGCCTGCTTCATTGCCGTCCGGTCGATCACGTCGACGCGGATCTCCTCGCTGGTATCGGCAAAGGATACCCCGAGCGTGGCCTCTGCCATGCCATAGCTGGGCAGGAAGGCCGTGGTTCTGAACCCCGCCACCGACAGCGTCTCTCCGAACAGTTTCAGCACGTCCGCGCGCACCATGTCGCCGCCGATGCCGGCAATGCGCCACTGGTCGAGCTTGAGCGAGGGAGCATCGCCGTTGATGCGCCGGGCCGCCAGGTCGTAGCCGAACGACGGGCCATAGGACACCGTGCACTGGTTGTCCGACATCAGCTTGAGCCACAACGCGGGCCGGCGCGCAAAGGCCGGCGTGGACAGGTAGTCGATAGACACCTGGCCCATCATCGGCGACAGGCAGAAGCCGACCAGCCCCATGTCGTGATAGAGCGGCAGCCACGAGAACGCCCGGTCGGTCGGCTTGATCTTCAGGCCGTGACGCAGGATGGACATGGTGTTGGCGCACGCCGCCTTCTGCGAGATCAGCACGCCTTTCGGGTTCGAGGTCGAACCGGAGGAATACTGGATGTAGGAAACGTCTTCCGGACCGAACGGCCGCAGCACCGCGCCGGTGCAATCGAACTGAACCAGCTGATCATGGTTCCAGACCTTCTTCACCCGGGCGCGCTGACCAGCCTCGCGCACCAGCTGCTCCAGGTGGGCGGTCGTGATCACAGCCGTCGCATGGGCGCTTTCCAGCATGCCCGCCACGCGCGACACATAGGCCTCGTGACCGCCGATGTACATCGAGTAGGGCAGCGGGCACGGCACGATGCCGGCATACTGGCAACCGAAGAACACGGCCATGAACTCAGGCCCCGTCTCGGCCACGATGGCCACCCGGTCGCCCGGCTTTACGCCGGCATTGACCAGCCGGTGCGCCGTCTCGATGGCCCGCTTGCGCAACGCCCTGTAGCTCAGGCTCACCTCAAGCAGGCCGCGCGGGCCATAGAAGTTCATGCCGGTCTGGCCCTGCGCCGCATAGTCCAGGCCTTCGCACAGCGTGGTGAAGCCGCCAAGGCGCTGCACCAGTTCTGCATTGAGGGTGGGCGTGAGCTGCGGTCTGGCCGCACTCATGTCCATGCCGGCACCGGTGCCGATTTCTGTGGTCGTGTCTACCCGCACAACATTAACCCCTGCATTTCGCGGACCCGGATAGGCGCTTCACCCTTGAAGCACCCCCTGGGCAAGGGCAGCCCCCAATTCGCTGCCATCGCCAACCCGCTGGATGTCTTTTGTTATTGAGGGAAGTTTTAACAGATTGGCGCGATCAGGCAGAAATCACTTGATGTTTCGGAATGTAACTCCGAACGCCGCAATTTCCGGGCAACGAATTGATATCGCGGCATTTTAGCTGAAACACATTGCTGCCGTCCCAATCCTGCAGGCATTGGCGCAACCGGTTTGGCGGCGCACGCTCAGGCCTCGCGGTCCCGTCCGGACTGCCGGGCTGATTCTGCCTGCGGAATATCTCAGAAACCGATCTTGCCCAGCATGACGCCCGCGGCCAGCAGCGCGAGTACCCCGAACGTGAACCCGGCCAGCCAGATCATGATCATCTGGGACAGGCTGCGGCCATTGCCGTTGGTGCGGCTGCCGGCGATGCGTTCCGCCTCGATCAGGCGGTGAGAAGCGTAGGTGCGAATGCGCGCCACCATCTCGCGCAGTTCCCGCGTCTCGGCCACCGTGACATGGCCCGCCGGATCCTGCCGCACCAGCCTGAAGGTGCGCGGATCGGGCTCCATCTCGACATAGGAAATATCGTCCAGCCACAGCCGCGGCGGAAAGCCTGAGTCCATTTGCAACGGCAACAGGGCAGCAAGCCGCGGTTCTTCGCGCATTTTCTGGACGAGTTCGTCATTCAGCGCTGCAAGCCTCAGCGTCTGGGCGTCGCGTATGCCGGCCACGGCATCAAAATGCGCGGCCTGCGCCAGCCGTGCCCTGCGAACCTCCCGGTCAAACCCGGATACCCGGCCGCCGGCGGCTTCTTCGCTGTTGCTGATCTCCGGCTGTAGTGTACTCAACTGACCTGGCCTTCTGCCATGCTGCAACATACCAATGCCGTCGGGCGCATTGGAGCGATTGTGCCGAAATGACACAAGGCCTAAGCGCAACATTAATACGTCGCCGTCAGTAATGCATCCATCATGCCACAAAACCCGGCTGCCCGCACAACAAAACCAGTCCGGGAGATTGCGGTCACATATACAATTTCAGATTGAACGTCTGTGAACGTCTAAAATTTGGGTAGAGTCGACTCCAGCTTACCTTAACGTCATATTTCCATCCATCGTGTGGAAACCGGGGGCTACAGCGCGGCCCGCACGCTCATGACAACAGCTCAAGAGAGCGACAGGGATGGCTCGTCCAGAACTGCCAGCCAGGCGGCCGCTTCGGCATGCCTTCAGCTTCGCCATGGCAAATCTGCTTCTGGCCAACCTGGCCCTGTGGGTCAGTGCGCCGGCGCAGGCAGAACAGATGTACCTGTCAATCGGCGTAGGCGGAGGCCCGGAAAATGCCTGGAACTGGCAAACGCTGACCTGGACGCCGTTCAATGCTGCCGGGGAAACCGGCCTCATCGTGCGCGGCTCGCTCAAGGCGGAAGCCAAGACCTACGTCACCGCCATCCCGGCCCGCGATGATGCCGGGATATGGGTGTCCGGCATCGGGCTGGATGGCGAGATGGGCTGGCAGCTTGCCGGAGACTGGGGTCAGGCGGCGGTGCTGGCCGGAATTGCCTGGCGCGACTATACGTTGTCACCCGAGGACCCGAACTCGAAGCTCGGCCCGAACCAGCTTCACGGCCGCGTTTCGGCGCAAGGCCACCTTGTGGGTGGCGAGAACTGGGGCGGCTTCTGGTATGCCGACTACATTTCCGGGGTGAATGAGTGGTTTGCCGAGGCCCGGCCCTACTACCAGCTTGAGAATGGACTGAAGTTTGGTCCGGAACTGTCCTTGAGTGGCGGCGATGACTATCTGCACGCGCGCGCCGGCGTCTCGGTGCTCGGCTGGGAATTCGACCTGCCATGGGTAGGCAGGTTCTGGGCCGGCGGTTCGGCCGGCGCCCTGTGGGACACCGACAGATCGAGGATCGAGCCCTACGACGCCATTCACCTGACCCGCGCGGTCACCTTCAACGATTTCTGAACGGCCGCGTCAGCAGCCCGAACAGGCCCTCGTCGTGCCGTGCCTGCACACCGATCGGCATCTCGTTCCAGCGTTTCGTCCTGGAGCGCGAGCTGAACAGGATGTCCCACACCGACAGGACGTTTGCATAGTTAGAGTCCGTATCGGCGCGGATCGCATGATGGTGCACCCAGTGAATCGACGGCGTCACCACGACCTTTGACAGCGGCCGCTCCAGCCAGCCCGGCAGCGCGATGTTGGAATGGTGGAACAGCGCCATGCCCAGAACGCAGGTCTCGAACAGGATCACCGAGGCAAGCGGAATGTCGAGCAGCCAGATCACCGCCGCGCGCACCACCGCCGACAGCATCACCTCGCCGAAGTGGAACCGGAAGGCGGAACTGGCGTCGAGGAATTCGTCCAGGTGATGCACCTCGTGGAACCGCCACAGGAACGGGATTTCGTGGTTGGCCCGGTGCCACCAGTAAATCCAGAAATCAAGGATCAGGACATCGAGCACAAGACCCTGCCAGCCTGACAGCCAGTCCGGCCGCCAGCCAAGGGCGTGCGTGGAGGCAAGCGCCGACAGCGGAATCACCACCAGCGGCGAAAGACCCGCACTGATCAGCAGCAGGCTGGCGTTCTTGAGCACCCGCAGCAGCCTGTCCCACGCCGTGCGCAGATGCGCTGCCGCGAGCGGCCGGGCTTGCGGATAAAGCCGCTCCAGCACCATCACGCTAGTGGCGATGGCGAACAGCACCATGACCTTTGTGTTGACGCTTTCCATGTCCCGGTTTCTAGCCTGCCTTCGAGTGTATGCGAACTGACAACGCCGTGAGCAGATGTCACGTATCGTCGCGCGCGCCGGGTTCCCGCCCGCGCACCAGCGACCAGAACAGCGGCATGGCCAGCGCAATCATCACGTAGCGCGCAATCTGATGCCCGCCAACATAGGCCGGGTCGAGGTTGAGCGCGAACGCCATGATGGTCATCGCTTCCAGCCCGCCCGGCGCGAACGCCAGCAGCGTATGGGAAAACGGTATGCCGATCAGCCAAGACGCCAGCCCAGCGCCCGCGAGGCTGATGGCAAGCGCAATCGCAAGGCCGGTAAGTGCCGCCCCGCTCATCGTGGCAAGATCGCTCGGCCGAACGCCGGCGAACCGCATGCCGATCATCGTACCGAGGAACACGAAACCCGGCAGCAGCAGCCAGTCGGGCAGCACGCCGTGCACCACGCCGGTCAGGTGCAGCGTTCCGCTGGCAAGCGCGGGCCCCAGCATCAGCCCGGCCGGCACCTTCAACCTGTCAAATGCGAAGCCCGCCACCGCGCCGGCAGCCAGCACGATCAACACGTCCTGCAACGAGCCCGCCTCAGCCCGGACCGCCGCCTGCACCGCTTCACCGCCCGAGAATGCCGTGATCAGTGACGGCAGCACCGCCACCAGCGCGAACAGCCGTATCACCTGCACCACCGACACCCGGGCAAGGTCGGCGCGCGTATCCGCCGCCATCGCCAGCGCCAGCGACAGCGCGCCCGGCATCACCGCGAAGAAACTGGTCGCCCGGTCCCATCCCAGCGTGCGCTGGTAGAACGCAACGCCCGCCGTCACCAACGCCACCAGCGTCACGGCCAGCAGCGCCACGCTCAGCGGCCAGCGCGACAATGTCTCGATGGTTTCCGGCGACACCGCCCCGCCGATCTGCAGGCCGAGCAGGATGAACACGACCCGGGTCAGCGCCTTTGGCATCACCGTCCGGATGGTGCCGGCAAGCGCTGCCGCCGCCACCGCCACCATTGCCCCGGCCAGCCACGGCGCGGGCAGGCCCAGCCACCAGAAGACGCCGCCCCCGCCTGCCCCGATGGCAAGTGCGGCGGCAACCTGTTCCAGCTGCTGGCGGGTGAACACGGCCATGCCTGGCTACTGGCCCTTGCCGGAGCGCACCACCTCACCGGTGTGCTCGCCAAGCTTGGGGCTCGCCCGCTCCAGCCTCAGTGTGCTTTCGGAAAACACGATCGGCGTGCGCACGCTGGGCACCATGACTCCGTCGCCATCGGGCACGTCGATGCGCAAGCCCCGGTGCACGATCTGCGGATCGTTGAAGGTATCCCCCACCGTGTTGATGGGGCCGGCCGGCACGAACACCTTCTCGAGCTCGGCCAGCATGTCGTCGCGGCTGCGCTGGCTGGTCTTCGCCGAGATCAGGGCAGCCAGTTCGTCACGGTTCTTGACCCGGTCCGCATTGGTGCGGAAGCGGTCGTCGTCAATCAGCTCGTCGAGCCCAAGCACCTGGCACATCTTGGCCCACTGCGGTTGCGAGCCGGTGGCGATGATCAGGTGCCCGTCCGATGACGGAAACACCTGATAGGGCACGATGTTGGGATGTGCGTTGCCCATCCGTTTCGGCGGGGTGCCGGAAACGAGATAGTTGAGCGCCTGGTTGGCCAGCACCGCGCTCATGCAGTCGAACAACGCCATGTCGATGTGCTGTCCCTTGCCGGTCTTCTCCCGCACCATCAGCGCCGACTGGATGCCGATCACCCCGTACAGCCCGGTGAAGATGTCGGCAAAGGCCACGCCGATCTTCTGTGGCTGGCCATCGGGCTCGCCGGTCAGGTCCATGATGCCAGCAAGCCCCTGGATCATGAAGTCGTACCCGGCCTTGTGGGCATATGGCCCGGTCTGGCCGAAGCCGGTCAGCGACAGGTAGATCAGCCGCGGGTTGATTTCGCGAAGCGACGCGTAGTCGAGGCCATACTTGGCCAGCCCGCCCACCTTGAAGTTCTCGATGAACACGTCCGCATCCGCCACCAGCTTGCGGATTGTCTCGCGTCCCTCGTCGGTGGAGAAGTCCACCACCACCGACTTCTTGCCCCGGTTGGCCGAGTGGAAATAGGCCGCATCGCCACGCCCGCCATCTGCGCGCGCCACGAATGGCGGCCCCCAGTTGCGGGTATCGTCGCCATCCGGGCTTTCCAGCTTGATCACGTCTGCACCAAGATCTGCCAGTGTCTGGCCGATCCACGGCCCCGCCAGAATACGGGCCATCTCGATAACCTTCAGCCCTTCGAGCGGTGCCGTCATGCACGTTTTCCCCTGCTATCCCACCGGCGTGTAGCCGAAGCTGGCCATCTGCCTGATCGCATCTTCGCCGCCCAGCTCCGCGATCAGCTTGCGCTGGTTGGCGAAAGCTTCCGCGTTCACTGTCTCGGGGTCTAGCACATGACCGAGCAGGGTGCGAAGCATGTCGCGCTCTCGCTCGTGCATGCGAGACCTGCCCAGATCGCTGAGCTCCTGCGGGTCGGTGGCAAGGTCGAACAGTTGCGGGCAGTCGCGGACCGCATAGTGCACGTACTTCCATTGCCGGTGGCGCAGCATGGTAATGCCGCACGGGGATCCGCCATCGTGATATTCCGAGATGATGAAGCGGTCAGCCTCGGGCCGCTCCACGAAGCCCTGCAGCGGCCGCGACATCCACGGCTCGCGAGCCTGCGGCTGCTTCAGCCCCACCACCTGCTTTACCGTCGCGGCCACGTCGGTCAGTGATACCGGCGTATCATTGACGGCGCCATCGGGAAGACCGCGCCCCATCATCATCAGCGGCACGCCAACCGAGTCCTCGTACATCACCGACTTGGTCCAGAAGCCGTGACTGCCCAGCATCTCGCCGTGGTCGGAGATGTACATCACCGAGGTATCGCGGGCCGAACCGGAATCTTCCAGCGCCTCCATCACCTGCCGGATGTTGTCATCGAGAAAGCTGACCAGTCCGTAATAGCCCTTGCGCGTCACTTCGCGCAGACCATCATCGAAATACTCGTCATAGTTCCAGAACCGGGCCATCTCCTCCAGCACCTCGTGTTCCGGGCGCTGGCACGGCGGCTCGGGAAGTGTCTGGCGTTCGTACAGGCGATAGAACTCTTCCGGGCACTTCAGCGGATAGTGCGGCGAGATGAACGAGACGAACAGCACCCATGGCTTGCGGGTGAACTTGCGCGGATAGGTCTTGAGCCACTTCACCGCCTCGCTCGTCACACGCCGGTCGTACTCGGTGTAGCTGGTCTCGCCAGCCCCGATCTCCTCAGCCAGTTCCGCCGTGTCGTCGTAAGGCGGCAGCGGATCGCGCAGCAGACCCTTGACCCAGCCCCGGCCCTCGTTGGCCAGGTACATGGGCTCGATCTCCTCGTCGAAGCCGTGATCATCGCCGCCTTTGCGGAAATGCAGCTTGCCGATCGACACCACCGGGTGCCCGGCATCGCGCAGCGCGTGCGCCCAGCTCTCCTGCTGTCCATGATAGGGCTCCGCGGAAGACCAGCAGCGCGTTTCGTGCACCTGCAGCCCAGTGTGCAGCGAAGTCCGCGCCGGCACGCAGATCGGCGACGGCGTATAGGCGCTGGCAAAGCGCACACCCTGGCGCGCAAACGTGTCGAGCGCCGGCGTCTTCACCACCGGATCGCCATAGCACCGGGCAATCCGCCGGGTATGCTCGTCGGAGCAGAAGATGATCAGGTTTTGCGGCTTCGGGTCATGCATCGCCTGACACCCGCCCGCCGCCGGTCAGTCCACTACCGGCACAGTGTAGTTGAGACCAAGGCGCCCGCCGTCCGGATAGATAGTCTGGCCAGTGATGTAGCTTGCCATCGGCGAGGCGAGGAACACCGCGATGGAGCCGATTTCCGACGGATCGCCGGCCCGGCCCATCGGCGTGCGAGACATGATGTTGCGCATCTTCTGCGGATCGTTGGCAACCGACTTGAACATCTCGGTGGCAATCGAGCCCGGTCCGATGGCGTTGACCCGGATGCCTTCCTTGGCAAGCCGGATGCCCAGTGCCTTGGTCCACTGGTTGATGCCGCCCTTGGACATCACGTAGGACGCAATCTCGGGAATGACGATCACCGCCTGGCACGATGACATGTTGACGATAACCCCGCGCTGGCCGTCGCCGTCGCGCTCTTGCGTCATCATCTGACGCGCCGCAAGCTGGCCCGACAGGAACACGCCCTTCAGGTTCACCGCCAGCACACGGTCATAGTCTTCCTCGGACAGTTCCAGCGGGTCGCAGGCATGCACGATGCCGGCATTGGCCATCATGATGTCCAGCCGGCCATGGGTTTTCACCGTCCCGTCGATCAGCGCCTGGATGTCGGCCTTCCTGGTCACATCGCAATGGCGGTACTGAACGTCGAAGCCTGCATCGCGCAAGGCGGCGGCAGCAGCCTCGCCCTTTTCGTCGGTCACGTCGGAAATGACCACCTTGGCGCCCTGCTCTGCAAAGGCCTTGGCCGAAGCCAGACCCAGCCCACCGGATGCGCCGGTTACAATTGCGATCTTGTCCTTGAGAAGCATGGCCGGAAAATCCCTGTTGATGCGTAACGGTTTGGTGGCCGCACACTGCAAACCGGCAAGCGTCCGGTCAAGCCCGATCTGGTCAATTCACGCTGTCAGGCAATTCCTTTTCGCGCCGCGCCACGAACTCGGCCAGCTCTTCCGCCTTGGCCTCGTCCATCGACGGCTCGACATAGTTGTTCATCATGGCTCGCGCCTTGGCGTTGCCGCGCTGTTCCATGGTCAGCGAGCCTTCCGCAGACCACTGTTCGAACGAGTTGAAGTCCATCAGTTCAGGCGTGAAGAACGCCTTCTCGAAGTGCTCCAGCGTATGGGCGGTGCCAAGGAAATGCCCCGCCGGACCGACCTCGCGCACCGCCTCCATGGCGTCGTCGAAATCGTCGAACGAGATGCCTTGCGCGTACTTGTACCAGCCGACGAGCTGGTCGGCGTCGGTGACGAACTTGGAGTATCCGCACGACAGCCCGGCTTCAAGCCAGCCCGCCACGTGCCAGATATAGTTGGCACCCGACAGGATGGCGGCATGCATCAGCATGTTGGCCTCGTAGCCGGCCTGCGCATCGTTGACCTTGGAGCCCACATGAAAGCCGGAGGTGCGCCACGGCAGCTTGTACTTCCGCGCAAGCTGGCCATAGAGCATCATCATGTGCGCGGCTTCCGGCGTACCCCCCATCGGCGCGCCCGACTTCATGTCCACCGCCACCATGAACTGGCCCATCACCTGCGGAGAGCCGGGCCGCACCAGCTGCGTGAAGGCAAGGCCCGCCAGCGCTTCCGCCACGCACTGCGCCACGGAAGCGGCAGACGAGGCAGGGGTGGACGCGCCGCACAGCGCGAACGGCGAAATCAGGCACGGCTGGTTGTGCGCCGCATAGACGCGAAGCGCATCCAGCATGGTCTGGTCCCACACCAGCGGCGAGTTGCAGTTCACCACCGAAGTCAGCACCGTGTTGTCGCGCACGAAGTCGTCACCGAACACGATACCGGCCATCCTCATGGTGTCCTCGGCCCGCTCCTTGGCGGTCACGATGCCCATGAACGGCTTGTCGGAGTGGGTCAGTGCCGACTGGATGATGTGCAGGTGGCGGCGCGGCACCGGAATTTCCATCGGCTCGCAGATGATCGAGCTCGTCGAGTGCAGCGCCGGGCTCATGTAGGCGAGCTTGTGGAAGTTGTTGAGGTCTTCCAGCGAGCCATAGCGCCGGCGGCCTTCGAGATCGCGCACATAGGGCGCACCATACATCGGCACGAAGATCGACTTGTCGTTGCCCACCGTCACCGTGCGCTCGAGGTTGCGGGCATGCATGGTGTACTCGGACGGAATCTGGGAGACCAGTTCCATCAGCTGGTCGCGCCCGATGTGCACCCGGTGGCCGTCCACCTTGGTCCTGGCCGCCTTCCACATGGCGATGGCTTCATCATCGCGGAACTCGATGCCGACCTCCTCGAGGATCGTGCAGGCAGCATCATGAATGCGCTCAACCGCCTCTTCGGAAGCCATGTTCAGTACCGGCGTCTTGCGGATCAGGGTCGGCAGCGACGGCGCCGCAACCGCGCGGCGTTCGCGCCTGCCGGATCTGCCACCAGCACGGCGTGCATGGGATTCCTCATGATCTGCAATGGACATCGCAAGCACCCTCCATGATGAGCCACCATGGAGAAATGTTACACTGCTGCCCGAGCCCGGATGTATGCGGTTTGCGACAGTTGAGTGTCAGATTCAGCCAGCGCTTGTCGAGCGGGCCTCAACGCTCCAGGTGCCGTGTCAGCCGCCGTTCCAGCACCGCCCAGACACGGCGCAGCGTCTCCACGATCATCAGGTAGATGATCGCCGCCCACATGTAGACGTTGAAGTCGTAGGTCCGCGAAAACGCCAGCTTGGTCGCCCCCATCAGGTCGAAGACCGTCACCACGGAGGCGACCGCCGAACTCTTGACCATCAGGATGATCTCGTTGCCGAGCGGCCTCAGGGCGGTGATCAGCGCCTGCGGCAGAATGATTTTCCAGAACGTCTGAGCCTTGTGCAGGCCCAGAGACGATGCTGCTTCCCATTGCCCGCGCGGGATCGACTCGATGGACGTCTTGAATATTTCAGCCTGGTAGGCAGCCGTGTTGAGAATGAACGTCAGCAGGACGCAGTTGTAGGCTTCCCGGAAGAACCACCACACCCCCGCGGCTTCCAGATAGTCAACGAACTGTCCCGCTCCGTAATAGAGCAGGAAAACCTGGCCCAGCAGCGGCGTGCCGCGGAAGGCATAGACATAGACAAAGGCGAGCTTCGACACGATCCAGTTGTCCGACATCCGCGCCAGCGCAACAAACAGCGCCAGCACGGCACCCGCAGAAACCGACAGCACAACCAGTTTGGCCGTCACCCAGAGGCCTTCGATCATGCGCGGCATGTACCGGTTGAACACGTCCGCGTCGTATCCGCTGAACAGAGAGGCCACCAGGGCGATCCCCAGCACCACCCAGATCGCACACAGCCCAACCCCGGCGATGCGCGCCGCGCCCCACCGCTTGCGGGCCTGTGGCGGCGGTTTGCGCGCGGCAATCATGCCAGCCGTCGTATCGCTCATGCCCGCCGCTCCTCGCCCCGCTTGACGTAGTCCTCGATGGCGCCAAGTCCTCTCGACGAAATCAGCGACAGCACCAGGTAGATCAGCAATGCCACGGAATAGAAGAACAGCGGCTGCTTGGTGGAGCCTTGCGCCAGGTTGGTCATGCGCAACAGGTCGTTGAGCGCGATCACCGAAACCAAAGACGTCTCCTTGAGCAGCACCAGCCAGAGATTGCTGAGCCCGCCGATTGAGAGCCGGATAAGCTGGGGCAATGTCACCAGCCGGAACGCCTGCCAGCGGTTCATGCCTAGCGCCTTGGCCGCTTCACCCTGGCCGGCAGGAATTCCCTTGAAGGCCGAGGCGAAAACTTCCGATGCATAGGCGGAGAAAACCAGGCCCAGCGCCACCATGCCGGCCACGAACCCGTTCACCTCGACATAGCTGTCAGTGAACAGTCCGACCAGCCTTTGCAGCGCCATCTGGCCGCCATAGTAGACGATGAACAGGGTGAGCAGTTCCGGCAGGCCGCGGAAGATGGTAGTGTAGATATTGGCCGCGGCTTCCAGCGACCGCTCGCCGGACGCCTTGGCCAGCGCCACCAGCAGCCCGATTGCCAGGCCGAACGGCAGCGTGGCCAGCGCCAGCCGCACCGTCAGCCAGGTGCCGGCGGCCAGCTCATCGGCCCAACCGTTGGCCCCCCAGGCCAGCTGTGACAAGACCTCCATCCAGGCCCCTCATGCTCCTCGTGACACAGCGGTGAAACAAAGAATGCCTGCCGCGCACTCTAGCACGGCAGGCACTGATGTATAGCTAATCGGGACGCAATGCCCCTGCTGTCCTCAGTAAACCGGGAACGGGAAGTACTTGTCGTTGATTTCCTTGTACTTGCCATTTTCGAGGATCGCCTTGAGCGCAACGTTCAGCTTGTCCTTCAGCGCGGTGTCTTCCTTGCGCACCGCCATGCCGGCGCCTTTGCCGAACCACTTTTCATCATTGTAGTTCTCGCCGATATGTTCGCAGCATGAGCCAGCGTCGGAGCCCAGCCAGTCAAGCGTCACCACCGAGTCGGCCAGCACCGCGTCGACGCGGCCAGCAGCCAGGTCGGCATTTGCTTCGTCTTGCGTGGCGTACAGCTTGATCTCGCTGTCCTTGTAGTTGTCCTCGAGGTACGACGAGTGCGTGGTCGACGACTGCGCACCCAGCACCTTGCCCTTCAGGCCGGCCGGACTGGTATCGGTAATCGCCCCGCCCTTCTTGGCCATGAAGCGGGCCGGCGTGTTGTAGTACTTGTCGGTGAAGTCGACCTGCTTCATGCGCTCTTCGGTGATCGACATGGACGCGATGATCACGTCGTACTTTTTTGCCAGCAGCGCAGGAATGATGCCATCCCAGTCTTGCGCGACGAAGGTGCACTCGGCCTTCATCTCGTCGCAAAGCGCCTGGGCAATCTCCACGTCGAAGCCCTGCAGCTTTCCGTCTGAATCGATGTAGTTGAACGGCTTGTAGGCACCCTCGGTGCCCACGCGGATTTTGGTCCATTCGTCGGCCAGCGCCGAACCGCTCATCAGTGCGATGGCCAGCGCAGCCGCCGCCATTCCCTTGAAGTTGAACATCACCAGGTTCCCTGTATCAGTTGTCTCACGCCCTTGAAGGACCGCCGCATCAGTCCCTCGTCCGCGAAACAATGGCCGTTCCCCTGTTCCTTGTAAAGATAACGCGTAGGGCAACTTGCGCAGCAATTCGCTCGCAAGCATGCACTCTGGCGGCATTTTATTGATTGACGTTAACGTAAAGCAAGATCAGTCCCGGCTGTCGGAATAGGCCTGTTCAGCCTCGTAGTAGGCATCGAACCCGACCGCCTTGCGCAGGTCCGCAAAGTCCAGCAGGGCGTCTGCGGGATGCTCACGCCGGGCCATCACCGCAAGCGCGTCCTGGATCGCCTTCATGGCGGCGGACATCAGCGTCAGCGGATAGGCTGCGAACCGGTAGCCCAGTTCATGCAGCCGGTCCGGATGCAGGATCGGCGTGGCACCGCCCTCGACCAGGTTGGCCATGTGGATGCCCGGCGCCTCGCGCGTCAGCCGCGCCATCTCCGCCTCGGATTGCGGCGCCTCGACGAACAGCATGTCGGCCCCAAGATCGGAAAAGCCCTTCGCCCTGTCGATGGCTTCCTCCAGCCCATGCCCATGCCGGGCGTCGGTGCGGGCAAGGATCATAATGTCGGCGCCTGCTTCCTTGGCGTCCACGGCCGCCTTGATCCGGTTGAACGCCTCCTTGCGCTCCACCACCAGCTTGCCCTTGGTATGGCCGCAGCGTTTTGGCGCCACCTGGTCCTCGATCATCACCGCGCCGAACCCGGCCCGGGCATACATCTCCACCGTGCGGCGCACGTTGAGCGCGTTTCCGTAGCCGGTGTCGCCATCGCCGATGATCGGAATGTCCGTCGCCGCGCAAATGTTGCGGCCCTGGTCGAGCATCTCCCCGAACGAGATCAGGCCGGTGTCCGGTGCGCCGATGCGCGAGGCCGATACCGCAAATCCCGACATGAACGAGAACCGGAAGCCCGCATCGCCGATCATCTTCGCGCTCAGGCCATCCCAGCAGCATGGCATCACGTGGCAGGTGTCTTCCGACAGGATTTCACGCAAGGCTTCGGCCTGTGATGGTCTGGTCATGAGTGGCAATCCTTACATCTTGAAGGGTATGTAGAGCGCAATATCGGGGATCACGTAGATCAGCAGGACGGTGAACAGCATCAGCGCCAGGAACGGCCACACGCCTTTTGCCACTTCCTGCATCGACGCCTTGCCCACCGCCTGTATCACGTAGAGGTTCAGCCCCACCGGCGGGGTAATCAGGGCGCACTCGATCATGATCACGAAGAACACCCCGAACCAGATCGGATCGATGCCGAGGCCCAGCAGCGACGGCGCCAGCACCGGCACCATGATCAGCATCATCGACAGTGCCTCGAGGAACAGGCCCATCACCACAAGCACCAGCCCGACCATGAGGATGAACATCCACGCTTCAGAGAAATTCTGCGAGATGAACATCGAGACGTCCTGCGGAATGCGATACAGCGAGATCGCCTTGCCGAACACCTTCGCGCCGGCGACGATCAGCAGGATGGTCACCGTGGTCACCATCGACTGCAGCACGGCGTCCTTGAAGTCCGCCCAGCTCAGGGTGCGCAGCACGAATACGGTGATCACCAGCGAGGCGGCAAAGCCGATGGCCGCAGCTTCCGTCGGCGTGAATGCCCCCCAGTAGATGCCCCAGATGATCAGCCCGGCCAGCGCCAGTGCCGGCAGCGCGCGAACGCCGGTGCGCCAGCGCTCTTCCCATCCGGCCGCGGGCGACGGCTTGTAGGTCGGAGAAAGCCACGCATAGACCATCGAGAAGCCGATGAACAAGGCCATTAGCAACAGGCCCGGCCCGATCCCGGCCTTGAACAGCGCGATCACCGATTCCTCGGTGATGAAGCCGTAGACGATCATCGGTATCGACGGCGGAATGAGAATGCCCAGCGTGCCGCCGGCGGCCAGCAGCCCCAGCACAAACGGCCTCGGATAGCCGCGCTTGCTCATCTCGGGGATCGCCACCGTGCCTATGGTCGCCGCAGTTGCGACCGATGACCCGGAGATGGCGGCAAAGATCCCGCACGAGATCACCGTCGCGATGGCAAGCCCGCCCGGCAGGTGACCGACCCACGCCTGCACCGCGGCGAACAGGTCGCGGCCCACCCCGCCCTTCAGCAGCACGTTCGACATCAGCAGGAACAGCAGCACCGCCAGCAGCACGAAATTGTCGATGGTGCCGAGCAGGCCCTGCGGTGCCATCAGCGGCGAGAACCCGCCGATGATCAGCAGCAGCAGGCCAAGCCCGCCCAGCGCAAAGGCCACGGGCACCCGCATCAGCAGCAGGTTGAACAGGCTTGCGAGGATCAGCACCGTGGTCATCGCTCAGTGCCCCTCGTTGCCGGAGCCGGCCGCCCAGCCTTTGCCGGTCAGCGCCTTCAGTGCTTCCAGCGTGCACTGCAAGGCAGCCAGCGCAAAGCCGAACGGCACCGAGGATTCCGCCCACCAGCTCGGGAAATCCATGATCGTCGCCGTGGTCCGCCCCACCTCGAAGCTGTCCCAGGCGATCTGGAAGCCGTACCACATCACCACCAGCGCGAAGGCCAGCAGGAACAGGTTGGCGAATGCGTCCAGCACCCGCTGCCAGCCGGACGGCAGTTTCACGTATATCAGATCGATGACGATGTTGCGGTTGTGCCGAACGGTATAGCCGATAGCCAGGAACACCGCCCAGATCAGCAGCAGTTCCGAGGTTTCACTGGCCCACCGCGTCGGCGCGTTGAAAACGTAGCGCGCCACCACCTCCCAGGTCAGCGCCATGCCGGTCATCACCAGCAGCCACGCGGACAACTGCCCGCACAGCTCGGATGCCCTGTTGATCAGCCGCGTCATCGCCGCCTGCTTTCCGCCGATAGCATTGTGGAAGGGTCATTGAACCTGCCCCGGCCGCGCGGGCCGGGACAGGCAATCATGTACGTTCAGCGCCGCCGTGCGGTCAGTTGGAAGCCTGCAGCGCGCGGGCAGCTTCGAGCACCTGCTTGCCAAGGTCGCC
>JAHEBA010000064.1 GCA_024642465.1 Alphaproteobacteria bacterium | reverse complement strand
TCCTCACGCCGCAAGGCCGGGATGCGGCGCGTGCCGGACGGGGTGAAGAACTGATCACCGCCACGATTGACGCCAAGACGGTGGCTGCCGCGCGCGCACGGTTGCCGTACTTCCGGGACCTCATGGATTTGCGCCCCCGCCTTGCCTGAAAAACACGCAAATCGGCCACCTGTCTGCAATCTGTCGTTGATTGCGGCGTTTGGCTGATTGACCTCGCCCGCCCGCTCCCTAATGTAACCGGCGGTTAGCAAATCCTCACGAGGGAGTTGAGTGATGGTGAAGTTCGACAGGCGCAGTTTCGTGAAGAACACCGGCGCAACTGCGCTGGCCATGCCGTTGATCGGCAGCAGAGCCTTTGCCGCCGACCCGCTCAAGGTCGGCTTCGTTTACGTTGGCCCGGTGGGCGACCACGGCTGGACCTATGCCCACGACCAGGGCCGGTTAATGCTGGAGAAGGAACTGGGCGACCAGGTCAAGACTTCCTTCGTCGAGAACGTCAAGGAAGGCCCCGACGCCGAGCGCGTCATCCGCCAGCTTGCCGATGATGGCAACCAGCTGATCTTCACCACCTCGTTCGGCTTCATGGACCCGACGCTCAAGGTGGCCAAGCGCTATCCAAACGTGAAGTTCGAGCACGCCACCGGCTTCAAGATGGCCGACAACATGTCGATCTACAATGCGCGCTTCTATGAAGGTCGCGCCGTCATCGGCACCATCGCCGGCATGATGTCCAAGACCGGCACCGCCGGCTACATCGCCTCGTTCCCGATTCCGGAAGTGGTGATGGGCATCAACGCTTTTACGCTTGCGGCCCAGAAGGTCAATCCGGACTTCAAGACCAAGGTGCTCTGGGTGTCGAGCTGGTACGACCCGCCGAAGGAAGGCGATGCGGCCAAGGCGCTGATGGACCAGGGCTGCGATATCATCACCCAGCACACTGACTCTCCCGCTGCCCTGCAGGCCGCCGAGCAGCGTGGCGTGTATGCCTTCGGCCAGGCGTCGGACATGTCGAAGTTCGCCCCCAAGGCGCACCTCACCGCCATCCTCGACAACTGGGGCCCCTACTACGTCAAGCGGGCGAAGGAAGTCATCGACGGCACCTGGAAGCCGGAAAGCTTCTGGGGCGGCTTCAAGGAAGGCGAAGTGGCACTGTCGCCCTACAATGAAGCCATGCCTGCCGAGGTCAAGGACGCTGCCGAGAAGGTGCGCGTGGGCATCATCGACGGCTCGTTGCATCCGTTCACCGGCCCGATCACCGACCAGGCCGGCGCCGAGCGCTATGCCGCCGGGGCCACCGCCACGGACGAGGAAATGCTGAAGATGGACTGGTACGTCGCCGGCGTGCAGTCCTGACGGGCAGCTTCCGAATTTGCGGTTGCGGGTTGACCGCAGCAATCGGCCTAAATCATCATGAAGACGCCCGGACCATCCGTGGGCCGGGCTTTTTTTCATCAGGAACCTTGCACTTGAAGACGGACCACATTCGCGAAGCAATGGTGCAATGGCGCCATGACATTCATGCCCACCCGGAGCTTGGTTTCGACGAACATCGCACCAGCACAAAAATCGCCGAGTTATTGAAGCAGTTCGGGCTAGAGGTACATTCAGGCGTCGGCGGCACCGGCGTCGTCGGCGTGCTTCAACGAGGTAACGGTACCCGTGCTATTGGCATGCGGGCGGACATGGACGCATTGCCGATCCACGAGAAGAACGCATTTGCCCACAAGTCCACACGCGACGGCGTCATGCACGCCTGTGGCCACGATGGTCATACCACGATGCTGCTGGGGGCGGCAAAACACCTGGCCGAGAAGGGGGACTTCTCGGGCCGGGCTGTGTTCATCTTCCAACCGGCCGAGGAACATGGCAAGGGCGGGCCAGCCATGATCGGCGACGGCCTGTTCGAGCGTTTCCCCGTCGACGAAGTCTACGGCATGCACAACATGCCGGGCATGCAAGTGGGCACGTTCGCCCTACGAACCGGCGCCATGATGGCAAGTGAGGCTCTTTTCGAGATCGAGATAGAGGGTCAGGGCGGGCACGCTGCCATGCCGCACAAGGGTGTGGACGCTATCACGGTGGGTGCGGAGGTGGTGAGCGCGCTGCAAACCATCGTCTCGCGCAAGCTCAACCCGGGCCAGAACGGCGTGGTGTCGGTGACCGAGTTCATTACAGATGGACAACGCAACGTGCTGCCCGGCCGCGCCATGCTGAAGGGTGATGCGCGCGCCCTCAATCGAGAAGTCAATTCCCTGATCGAGAAGCAGATGCGCCAAATTGTCGAGGGCGTGTGCTTGGCGCACAGCGTTAAGGCGACCGTCAGCTATCACACCGTATTCGAGGTGACGATCAATGCGCCTGAGCCCGCGCGCAAGGCGGCAGGTTGCGCGGCCATAGTCGCCGGTTCAGACCGGGTGGATACCGACTGCCCGCCGATGATGGGATCCGAGGATTTCGCGCACATGGCGCTCGCACGACCCAGTTGCTTTGTTTTTGCCGGCAACGGAGTGACGGACTCGCATGGCAAGCCGCTGCACTCGGCAGACTATGACTTCAATGACGACCTGCTGGTTCCTGGTTCATCCTTCTGGGTGCAACTGGTTGAGCAGGAGTTGAAACGGGACGGGGCGTGAATGTTTGAAGCGAGAATGGATGAACTTCGCCGCCGCATAGGTGAGGCCGGGTTTGACGTGGCGCTGATCACCGATGACGACGCGGTCTACTACCTGACCGGGTATTACGATTACCTGCACATGGAGTTTGGACGGCCGACCATCCTGGTGGTGCCGCGTCAGGGCAAGGCGCTGCTTGTCACGCCAACCATCGATTCCGTGGTGGCGCGCACATCGGCGCGTGTCGACAGGGTGGCTCCCTGGAATGACGGTGCGGGCAGCGAGTGGCGCGAGGAATTGCCGGGCGCGGTCAAGGGCGCTGCCCGGGTGGCGATCGAGCCGAACCACATGCCGCCCATCGTGCGGGCGTATGTGGACGAACTGGTAGCCAAGGAAAAACTTGCCGACATCACGCCGGTCATCGCGGCCATGCGCATGATCAAGTCGCCGCAGGAGCTCCAACTGGCCCGCCATGCCGGTGAGGTTGCAGGTGCCATGATGGATGCCGGACGGGCTGCCATCGGTGACGGCGTGCCGGAGTTCGAGGTGGCCATTGCCACGTCACAGGCCGGCACCCGCAAGGCGGCGGAATTGTTGAGCAGTCACTATAACGATGCCGACATGTCGCCCAATACTCACTTCCTGCAGATCATGGCCTCGGGCAAGGACATCATCAAGACGCACCACCGAGCCTCGACACGCATCATGCGCCGTGGTGAGCCGGTGTTCCTGTGCTTCTGCGGCATGACCAATTTCCATCGCTTCAAGCTGGGCTTCGACCGGACCTTCTGGATCGGCGAAATTTCCGACCCGACACAAGCTGATCTGTACGAGGTCGCCGTTGAAAGCCAGAAGGCGGCGCTGGCCGTCCTGAAGCCCGGCGTAACGGCTGAAAGCGTGCACGTGGCTTATGTCGAGGTTATCCAGGAGGCGGGCTTCGATTACCCGTTCCGGTGCGGGCGGGCGACCGGCTTCAGCTTCCTGGAAAGGCCGCAGCTGGTTGCCGGCGACAAGACCATCCTGCAGCCCGGCATGGTGCTGGCGGTGGACGGGTCAGTGGCGACGGATACCTTTCGAGCCCAAGTCGGCGACAGCTTCATTATCACTGACACCGGCTATGAACAGATTACCCACCACCCCAAGTTGGTTGCAGACATGATCCTCTAGAAGGGGCAGCAGCACGCTTCAAAGCAGTCAGCCAGTAAATTCGAATGACTGGCATTGAGTGATCGTCGAGAGGAGGTGCAGGGGGCTCACAGTGGGGTTCAAGATCGATGAAGGTCCGCTTCGCCCCTACTCCGCTGCCATGGGCGTTGCCTCCGGTTCGGGTTTGCCCTTGCCGCGTGATTTCCACGGCAGCTCTTCTTGTTGGGCTTCCGGCTTTGCCGGCTTTGGCGCCAGTTCTTCCGCCAGCTTCTTCTCGATATAGCCGCGCGGCCGGGTGAAACGCGCCATCAGGTCATACAGCACCGGCGTCAGGAACAGCGTCAGCACACCCGCGAACACCAGCCCGCCGACAATGACGGTGCCGATGGCGATGCGGCTTTCAGCGCCGGCACCCGTTGCCAGCACCAGCGGCACCGCGCCCAGCACCGTCGACACCACCGTCATGATGATGGGCCGCACGCGGAGAACGGAAGCATTGATCACGGCGTCGCGCACGGACTGGCCCTCATCACGCAGCTGGTTGGCGAACTCCACGATCAGGATACCATTCTTCGCCATCAGGCCGATCAGCAGAATGATGCCGATCTGCGAGTATATGTTGAGGCTGAGATTTGCCACCCACAGCGAGTACAGCGCGCCGGCAATGGCCAGCGGCACTGACAGCATGATGATCAGCGGGTGCATGAAGCTTTCGAACTGGGCCGCCAGCACCAGGAACACGATGAGGATAGCAAAGGCGAAGGTGATCCGCACGCCAGAGGAGGCTTCGAGGTATTGCTGCGACTGGCCGTCGAAACTCAAGCTCGCCTGCCGCGGCAGCACTTCCGCCGCCTGCTCGCGGATAAAGTCGATCGCCGAACCCATGGCGTAGCCGTCGTTCAGCGCTGCCGAGACGGTGACTGACGGCAGGCGGTTGAAGCGCCGCAACGACGGGGCCTCGGTGGTCTCGGTCAGCGTGACCACGCTCGACAGCGGCACCCCGGACCGGCCGTCATCGGTGCGCACGAACAACGACGAGATGTCGTCCGGCGTCTGGCGGGCGCTGGCCTCGGCCTGCACGATCACCGGGTATTCGCGGCCGCGGTCGATATAGCTGGTAATCTCGCGCGAGGCGAGCATGGTCTGGAGCGTCGAGGCGATGGTGCGGCTGGAAATGCCCAGGTCGTCGGCGCGCTTACGATCGATGGTCAGGCGGAACTGTGGCTGGTTCTGCTCGAAGTCGATATCGACATTGGCAAGGCCCGGGTTCTGTTCGGCGCGCTGCTTGAGTTCCTCGGCCCATTCCTGGACGCTTGCATAGTCAGGCCCGCCCACGACCGCCTGAAGCGGCGTCGAGTTGCCACGCAAGCCCAGCCCCGACGGTACGACGGGAAAGCCGCGTGCGCCGGTAATACCCGAGACCATGTCGATCAGCTGGCGGCGGGCATCTGTCACCGATACATCGCGCTCGTCCCACGGCTTGAAGCGTAGCACGATGAACGAGCGGTATGGCCGGTCGCGGAAACCGGTGAAGGTGTAGATGATGTCGATGTCGAGCTTGTCCTGCACCTGGACCAGCTTTTCCTCAAGTTCTGCCACCTGTGCGTCGGTGAACGACAGCGTGGATCCCTGCGGGGCGTTCAGCGGGATGAACATCACGCTTCGGTCCTCGGTCGGGGTGAGCTCCTGCGGGATGGCGTTGTAGGCAAACCAGCTTGCCCCGGCGAAGCCGAAGCACAGCGCCACCACCACCAAAGGCGAGGCGATGGCGGCCTTAACCGCACTCCTGTACCAGCGGTAGACGCAGCCCTCTGGCATGGTGTGTTCGTCGGCGGTCACGCCTTCACGGGGCTTGAGGATCTTTGAGGCAAGCGCCGGGCAGGCGCTCAGCGCCACGAAGGTGGAAATGACAACGGCGCTGGCCAGAACAAAGCCGAACTCGGTGAACAGTTTGCCGGCCGCGCCCTGCAAGAACGAGATCGGGATGAACACCGACACCAGCGTGACCGAGGTGGCGATGATGGCGAAGGTCACCTGGCGCGAGCCGCGCACCGCCGCCTGCAGCTTGCTCTCACCAGCGGCAAGGCGGCGCTCGATGTTCTCCAGCATGACGATGGCATCATCCACCACCAGGCCGATGGCCAGCAACAGCGCCAGCAGGGTGAGCACGTTGAGCGAGAAGCCCATCAGATAGATCAGCGAGAAACAGCCGATCAGCGCTACCGGAATGGTGATGGCCGGAATGAGTGTGGCCCGCAGCGAGCGCAGGAACAGCAGGATGACCAGCACCACCAGCACCAGCGAAATGCCCAGCGCCGTCACGACTTCCTTGATCGAGGCGGACACGAACACCGCGTCGTCGGAGCCGACGAAGATCTGCATGCCTTCCGGCAACTGGTCGTTCAGCCGGTCGAGCTCGGCCTTGACGGCGTTCGAAATGGCGATGGTGTTGGACTGCGACTGGCGCTGCACGGCAATGCCCACGGCGGTGAGGCCGTTGGAGCGCACGATGGTGCTGTCATCCTCGACACCGCGGTCGACGCGGGCCACCGCGCCGAGCCGCACAGGCACGCCGTTCATTTCCTTGACCAGCACCTCGCGGAACTGCTCGGGCGTGGATAGCCGCGACTCAAGCCGCACCGTGAACAGCCGGGTGTTGCTCTCTATGTCGCCTGCGGGCAGCTCCACATTGTTCTCGCGCAGCGCTGCCTCCACGTCGGCGACGGTGAGGTTTTGGGCGGCAAGTTTGTTGCGGTCGAGCCAGATGCGAATGGCGGCCCGGCGCTCGCCATAGACGCGCACATTGGCCACGCCATCGATGGTGGTGATGCGGTCGACGATGAAGCGTTCCAGATAGTCAGTCACCTCCGCCGGGGTCATCCGGTCGGAATAGACGGCAAGGCGCATCACCGGGTCGGCGTCGCTGTCGGACTTCACGACCTGCGGCTCGTCGACCTCGTCGGGCAGCTGGTCGCGAACCCGCGCCACCGCCGCGCGCACGTCTCCGGCCGCTTCGTCGATGTCGCGGCCCAGCTCGAACTCGATGGTGGTGGTGGCGCGGCCGCGCTGACTCGACGAATTGACGGTCTTCACCCCGGCAATGCCGGCCACCGCGCTGTCGATCACCTCGGTAATGTCAGTGTCGACGATCTCGGGTGCGGCGCCGGTATAGGTGGTGGTGACGGACACCACCGTGGTGTCTACGTCAGGCAGTTCGCGCACTGGCAATGACGAGATGGAGGCAAGGCCGGCCACCACGATCAGCAGCGACATCACCACGGCCAGCACCGGCCGGCGGATGGACAGTTCCGACAGCGTCATTGGGTGGCCCCCGTGGCGGCGCCCGCGCCGGTGGCTGAAGCCTCAGCGTTGACCACCTTCACCGCGCCGCCGGGGCGGACCTTGGAGATGCCGGAGAACACCACTTCCTCGCCAACCTTGACGCCGTCGGTGATCTGCACCCAGCCGGGCTGGCGGCCGCCGGTCTTCACGGTGCGCCGTTCGGCCTTACCGTCACCGACCACGAACACGAAGGCGGCGGGGCCCTCGACCGTTACCGCCTCTTCCGGCACCATGACGGCGGCAGTAGTGGCGAGCTCCAGGTTGAGGCGCATGAACATGCCCGGCGCCAGTGCGCCATCATCGTTGGCGATGCGCGAGCGCACCATGAACGAGCGGCTGACCGGGTCGATGGCCGTGCTGATCTCGCTGATGGTGGCCTCGAAGGTGCGCCCGGGCCAGGCGGCGGTGGACGCATTGGCAACAAGGCCCGGCCGGGCAAGGGCAAAGTATTGTTCAGGTACGGCATACTCGACCAATACGGCGGACAGGTCGTTCAGGCTGGTAAGCACCGTATCGGCATCCACCTGGGCGCCGGTGTCGACGTTGTGAAAGCCAGGCGTGCCCGCGAAGGGGGTGCGGATAGTACGGTCGGCGAGGCGGCGTTCCGCGCGCGACACCTGCGCTTGGGCGGCGGTGCGGGCGGCCTCGAGTTCTTCCAGCGTGGCCGCCGCCATCACCCGCGACTGCCTGAGCGTCCGGCCGCGCTCAAGCGCCTGTTCCGCCTTGACAAGTTCGGCGTGGGCCTGGGCGAGGTCGGCTTTCTGGATGTCGTCGTCGAGGTGGAACAGCACCGCGCCCTGTTCCACCCGCTCGCCCGGACGATAGGCTATCTCTACCACGGTGCCATCAGATTGCGGTTTTATTTCAATGGTTTGAATGGCGCGGGCAGACCCAACCGCCTCAACGGTACGCACCAGCGTGCGCTCACCGGCCTTGACGGTCTTGACTGTGGCCGGGCCGCCGTCGCCGCGCTGCGGGGCCGGGCCAGCCTGCTGATTCTGCTGGCTTTCCTGCCACTTGCCATAGCCCACATAACCGCCGTAGCCGAGGCCGGCGAGCACGAGCAAAAACAGCAACTGGCGCAAAATCGACATGAAAATTCACTGGAATAAAGAGCGAGCCTTCTGAACAATGACGTGAAACGCCGTTAAGTTCCGGCGAAACGTCGCCAATATTCCGCGACATTCATATACCGCCAACGGGCCTGCCGCGTCATTACAATTGCGCGTGCGCCGCAGACCGACAAAACGGATCAGCCACCCCGTGCGAGGCAGGACGGCCACTCGTCATCACAACCGTTGAGCCGGATTCATTCAGCCGGCTCGGCGGCCTCGTCCCAACCGGAGATTGCCTTCACCTCGAGGAAGTCGTGCAGGCCCCACTCGCCGCCCTCGCGGCCGTTGCCCGACATCTTGTAGCCGCCGAACGGGCTGCCGCCGGGGCGCTGGGCGCCGTTCAGCAGCACCATGCCGGCGCGCAGCTTGCGCGCCACCTTCTGGGCGCGGGCCTGGTCGCCCGATTGCACATAGGCGGCGAGGCCGTAAGGCGTGTCGTTGGCGATCTGGATGGCTTCTTCTTCCGTGTCGAACGGGATCATCGCCAGAACCGGGCCAAAAATCTCCTCGCGCGCGATGGCCATGTCGTTGTTAACGTCGGCAAACACCGTCGGCTTGACAAAATAGCCGCGGTTGAGCCCGTCCGGACGTCCGGTGCCGCCGGCGACAAGTCGGGCGCCCTCGTCGATGCCCTTCTGGATCAGCGCCTGCACCTTGTCGAACTGCATCTGCGACACGAGCGGACCGATGTGGTTGCCCTCCTCTGCCGGGTCGCCGACCTTGCAGTTCTTCGCGGTCTCGGCAGCCACCTCGACGGCCTCGTCATAGACCGAGCGCTCGACCAGCATGCGGGTGGGCGCGTTGCACGACTGGCCGGTATTGTTGAAGCAGTGCAGCGCGCCGCGCTTTACCGCCTTGCCTATGTCGGCATCGGCGAACACGATGTTGGGCGACTTGCCGCCCAGTTCCAGCGCCACGCGCTTGACCGTGTCGGCGGATGCCTTCTGCACCGCCACGCCGGCCCGGGTTGAGCCGGTGAACGACATCATGTCGATGTCCGGGTGGCGCGACATAGCCTCGCCCACGGTGGGGCCGTCACCATTCACGAGGTTGAACACGCCCGCCGGGAAGCCGGCTTCGTCCATGATTTCGGCGAACAGCATGGCGTTTAGCGGCGCGATCTCGGACGGCTTGAGGATCACCGCGCAGCCTGCCGCGACAGCCGGCACCACCTTCAGCGTGATTTGGTTCATCGGCCAGTTCCACGGCGTGATCAGGCCGCACACGCCAACCGGCTCATGGGCGATGTGCTCGGTTGTGATCTTGTCGTTGAGCGGACGGTCGAACTCGAAGCTTTGCAGCGTGCGGATGAAGGCCTTGATGTGCCCCCAGCCGGAGGCAGCCTGCGCCTGCGTCGCCAGCGTAATCGGCGCGCCCATTTCCTGCGAGATGGTCTTGGCCATTTCGGCCGAGCGCTTCTCGTACACGGCGAGCAGCTTCTCCAGATAGGCGAGGCGCTCTTCCTTGCTGGTTTGGCTCCAGGCCGGAAACGCCTTCTTGGCAGCGGCCACGGCCTTGTTGACGTCGGCCTCGGAGCCCATTGAGATGACGGCGAAGGCGGTCTCGTCAGCCGGGTTGATCACCATCAGCTCGCGCGGGGCCTCAGGCGCGACCCATTTGCCATCGATGTAGAATTCCGTCTTGCGCAGCATGAAACACCTCTGATTGCGGTCTTGAATGGGGGATTGTGCGTCGCGCTACAGGTAAACATGGCGGGGGGTGGTGACAAGGGGGGTGGGCGCAGGTCTGCATGAAGCATTTTGCATCAGCCTGGATGGCGGCTATGCGGACAAAGCGGACATGCTCTTTGAATGTCGGATGTCTGCTACTGACCCAACCCTGACATCAGACCCAAACTGGGCTGCCCAATGCAGCAATGTTTTATGATTGGTTGTCCAACTGTTGAAGCTCAATAAAACCTTTATCAAGCAGCGACTGCATTAATTCCAGAACGTCGCGACAAACCTTGTCGCTATCCTGATCCGGAAAAGCGTTTTGGACAATTTCCACGGCCTCAGTGGAACACATCGGCGTCTCCAATAGCCGCCAAATTGCTGAGGCTAGCAGGTTAAGCCGGAAAATCGATGAACCTTCCGGGCTGGCGAGAAAGCTATTGCCGTCGGCCTCGCATTCGAACACACCAACCACCCGACCTACTAACTGATGTGGTTCCAGTGCAGCGTTGCACCCGCTAGCGCCGCTATATCGGGTGATGTGATCGACAAGTTGAACCAAGGGAACAGGATGCTGCCAGTTCGAGAACGTTGAAGCAAGGCAATCTGCGGCATCGCTGGCGGACGAATACCGAAGCCTGTAGTGCTCAGTACCCTGCACAAGGCAGCGCAGTACATTCAGGATGTTTGCCGACGGCATCTGCCGTGAAAAATTCTGCCAGATGGCAGCCTGCAGGATGTCGGCAGTGCTGACCGGCTCCAAACTCGTTTCAACAGCCTCCAAACGCTCAAGCAGAACAATCGCCCCGATAGGCATCGCTACACCACGGCGTGCCAGCAAGTCACCCGTTAGATCGAGATAGACATAACGGAGGCTGGCCTCGCCGAAGTGGTCTTGTATAAAGCCGTTGTCTGCAACGGTGATATCTGTCGGAACCGGCACCCGAAGACGTGGTGCAACTCCAGTGGAAACACCGAGGGTTTCGCCGCCATCTCCTATCGCGACCGGAACGATGTCGTCTCCGAAGACGCGCTGACCGCGCGCTGCCAGGCAAGCTGATAACACGCTCTTTCCGGCTCGATACTGACTGGGCAGCAGAACTAGACGTCCGGCAATCTCAACGGCAGCGCCATGCAAGCATAGTGTCTCGGGATTCTGTTCCAGGTAGGCCCAGCTCAACTCGACGACGAGCCAGCAGACTACATCTACCGGATGTTCGAAATTCCTATACTTGTCCGCCATCCATGCCGAAGAAACACGAAAGCCTTGGTCGTGTCTGGAAATCGAGATTGATTTGCCGGTAATTGATTCGGCGCAGTGGGACAAGCTGTATGGCCAGGTAACGAAAACTGCATCCAGATATTCTGTAAGCCCTTCGCATCCCTGCATTACGACCGGTGCCTCGACATCGTCAAAATGCGCCACGACCAAGTCGTTCATCTGTTTCTCCGCTGCGATCCCTGCTCAGCACTTAACAGCGTACAGTCCGACCTTAAAACGGCAAACCCCACGCCGTCTTAACGGCGACGTGGAGTTCAAAACCGCGCTAGAGGTTGCTTGATAATCGGAAGCAAAAACTCTGCTGCTCAGCTTCCTGAGACAAGTGCAGGACCAAAATTGGTGATTGTTCCACCGCCCGTACTCGAAGGCCCCGATCCGCTAGAAGGAGCAGACGCACTGGATGTGGTTGCACTTGAACTTGACGACGACGAGCCTCCTGAGCCACCGCTGCTGGAGCCGCCTCCGCCACCAGAGCCACCGCCTCCACCACCGGAGCCTCCTCCAGATGCATGTGCGGAACTGATCTGAAGCGCCACAGGCGTCAGATAGGCTGCTGCCGTTGCTAGACCAAGCTTGGCCAAAGCCGCTCTGCGATCAATGCCTCCGCCGGGCACTCGCTTGTCTCCCATAACAAGTCCTCCTGTTGGGTTATGCGAATCGCCGTCAACAACATCATAGAGCAATGAAGAAACCTTATTTGAATAAGGAATACTTTTAGAAAATCTCAACCATTTCGGTGTGGCGCAGAGAGCACCAACCTCGCGGCAATTCACGTTCCCGGCAGAAAGTTGGATCCCAAAAGGTCCCTATATAGACCTTGGCGATGGGCGGACTTGGCACAAAGCGGACAGAACCTGTTGCCGAGCAAATCTCTGCTTAGGGCTCAAAGCTGACATTTACTCACCCCCGCGTCGGCCAACAGCCAGTCCCTGAACTTGCGTAGGGCACGCGACGGCGCTGGCGGCATATGCAGCCAGTAATGATCCACCGCCACCACCGGCGCCACGTCCGGCAGGCATGGCACCAGCCCGTGCATCCGCGCCAGATGTTGTGCCGCCGGCACGCGGGCCAGCGCAATCGCCTCTCCCGATGAGGCCAGCGCCAGCGCCATGACGGTTGAGTCGGTGAACTCGAAGCGCGGCGGCGCGTCCGGGTTCAGGCCCAGTTCGGCGAACACCTGCAGCCAGCCGGAGCGGTGCGTCTCCACCTCGACCAGCGGATGTGCCAGCAGGTCGGCCGGTTCAGCGATCATTGCGGCCAATGCGGGCGCGGCAACCGGCACCAGCGCCTCCGCCAGCAGCCGTTCCGGCGCCGGGCCTACCAGGTTCAGCTGGCCGTAGACGATGCGCACGTCCGGTTCCTCGCGCAGATAGTCGGCGTTGAGGTTGGCTGTGGTGAGCCGCACGCGGATGCCGGGGTTGGCGGCATGAAACCAGGCCAGCCGGGGTGCGAGCCAGCCCGCCGCCAGCACCAGCGTGGCCTGCAGGTGGATGGTCGTCTCGGCACGGGTGCCGAACAGGCCGGCGGCCGCCGTTTCCACAGAAAGCAGCGCCTGCTGCACCGATGGCAGGAAGGCATCGCCCGCCGGGGTCAGGCGCACCGAGTGGGCCCCGCGCTCGAACAGTTCGCGGCCCAGATAGGTCTCGAGCGACTTGATCTGCTGGCTCACCGCCGGCGGGCTCATGTTGAGCAGTTCGGCTGCCCGCACGAACGATTGCGTGCGCGCCGCCGCCTCGAACACGCGCAGCCAGTTCAGCGATGGAATACGGCTCAGGGACATGGAAAACGAGATTAAGTAAAACTTATTCTACCTGCAACGAGAGATGAATTCCCGTTGCGCCCGGCGCACGGTATTCTCGCGGTTAGACAACCGGAGGACGCCCATGCCCGCAAGCCTTTCATCCGCCCAGGCCGCCGCCTACACGCGCGACGGCTGCCTGTTCCCCATCGACGTGATGGACCGCGCCGAGGCGGCGCAATGGCGTGCCCGCGTAGAGGCGCTGGAAGCCGATTACCCAGATGGCTCGCTGCCGCAGCCGCTCAACCAGTATTTCCGCATCAACGGCCAGTTGGTGCTGCCGCTGATGGCGGAGATCGCCCGCCACCCGGCCGTGCTGGACGCGGTGCAGTCGATCCTCGGGCCTGATCTCCTGGTGTGGTCGTGCGAGCTGTTCATCAAGGAGCCGAACACGCCGAAGATCGTGTCGTGGCATCAGGACCTGACCTACTGGGGCATGGGCGAGACGGACGAGCAGGTGACCGCGTGGATCGCGCTGTCGCCGGCCACGCGCCAGTCCGGCTGCATAATGTTCGTGGCCGGTTCGCACAACAACCGCATCGTCGAACACCGCGACACGTTCCACGCCGACAACCTCTTGTCCCGCGGGCAGGAGATCGCCGTCGAGGTGGACGAGAAAGACGCCAGCGACGTGGTGCTGCAGCCGGGGCAGATGTCGCTGCATCATGGCCGCATGTTCCACGCCTCCGGCCCCAACGTGTCGGACGACCGGCGCATCGGCTGTGCCATCCGCTATGTCACGCCGGGCGTGAAACAGCTCGTGGCTGAGCGCGACTACGCCATGCTGGTGCGCGGCTGCGACGGCAACTGCAACTGGATCAACGTCGCCCCGCCAGCGTCCGCCTTCGACGTAGACGCCATGTCCCTTTACAACCGCATCATGCAGGACCAATCTGTGGCCCTGACCGCGGGTGCAACGCAGACCGTCGGGCTTTATGCCGGCGGCGAACAGAGGATCTGACGCCCCATGAACGAGCACCCCAAGACCGTCGCCTTCACCCAGATGAAGGATGGCACGCGCGATGAATACCTGATGCTACGCGAGCTGGAAGAGCCGTTCGTGAAGATGACGCCGGACCGCATTCTCAAGGCGTTGCGCGACCAGAGCGACGAGACGCTGGAGGGCTACAAGATCGACCGGCTGCAACATGGCCTGCAGTCCGCCACACGCGCCTGGCGCGACGGGGCCGACATCGACTGGGTGGTCGGCGCGCTGCTGCACGACATCGGCGACGGCCTTGCGCCGCAGAACCACGACGAGTTCGCCGCCGCCATCATCCGGCCCTACATGCGCGAGGAAGTGGTCTGGTCGGTGCAGCACCACGCGGCGTTCCAGATGGTCTACTACGCCCACCACTATGGCTGGAACCGGCACGAGCGCGACAAGTTCAGGGACAGCCCCTACTATCCGTCCTGCGTCGACTTCTGCGAATACTGGGACCAGGCGAGCTTCGACCCGGACTACGACACCCTGCCGCTGGAATTCTTCGAGCCGATGGTGCGCGAGGTGTTCGCCCGCGCGCCCTACAAGCCGGAGACCACGCAGCCGGGCGTGCGCAAGCCGTTGCGCGACGAGGCAGTGGCGGCGGCCCGCGCGGCGTGATAATCGGGTCTGCATGACCGACAGCATCACCCACCTCGACAAGCTCATCTCCTTCAACACGGTCAGCCGCGAGAGCAATCTCGCGCTGATCGACCACGTCTGCGAGCTGCTGGAGCCGCTCGGCTTCCGGCTGCTGCGCGCACCGTCGGAGGACGGCCGCAAGGCCAACCTCTACGCCTCCATCGGGCCGGAGGATAAGCCCGGCGTGGTGCTGTCCGGCCACACCGACGTGGTGCCCACCGAAGGCCAGGCGTGGTCGTCGGACCCGTTCGTGATGCGCCGCGAGGCAGGCCGCCTCTATGGCCGCGGCACGGCGGACATGAAGGGCTTCATCGCCTGCTGCCTCGCAATGGCGCCGCGCGCCGCCGCGCTCAGGAACAAGCTCTCCGCGCCGATCCACTTCGCCTTCTCCTATGACGAGGAGATCGGTTGCGTCGGCGTGCGCCGGCTGATCGACCTGCTGGAGCCCATCACGCCGAAACCGCGCTGCTGCATCATCGGCGAGCCGACGCTGATGCAGGTGGTCACCGCGCACAAGGGCAAGGCCGGCGAGAAGGTGCGCTGCACCGGGCTCGAGGCGCATTCCTCGCTCGCGCCAACCGCCATCAACGCGGTGCACCTGGCCATCGACCTGATCAATGAAATCCGCGCCATCCAAGCCGAGCTGGCCGCGACGGGCCTGCGCGACGGCGACTATGACGTGGCCTACACCACGCTGCACGCGGGCAACCTGCACGGCGGCGAGACGCTCAACATCGTGCCGAACCTGGCGACCTTCGAATACGAAATCCGCCACCTGCCGGCCGACGACCCAGCCGCCCTCGTGGCGCGCATCCACGCGAAGGCCGAGGCGCTGGTGAAGGAAGCCCGCAAGGTGTTTCCGGGCGCGGACATCAGCTTCCAGCCGGGCACGCAGTACCCCGCGCTCGACACCCCGCCGGACTCGGACGTGGTCAACTACGTGAAGTCGCTCACCGGCGGCAACTCCACCGGCAAGATCGCCTTCGGCACCGAGGGCGGGCTGTTCCAGAACCGGCTGGGCATCCCCACCGTGGTGTGCGGGCCGGGCTCCATCGCCGTGGCCCACAAACCGGACGAGTACATCGCCGAGAGCGAGATGGCCGCGTGCGACAAAATGCTGGGGAAGTTGGTGGAGGACCTCAGCACAAACCGCACGTAGAGGGCCGCCAGGCCCGATGCGCAAGGTTTGGGCGAACTTGGAATGCGGGGTGAAATGCAGACGGCTTCAAACGGCCCAATCCTGTCATTCGGCATGGCTCAAGAGAACGTCCGCTCCACCCCCGAAAGCAGACGTCATTGGCCTAGGCAGAAAGCGGCCGCTTTGTGCCAGATTCGGTCATTGCAGTCATGACGATTGAATTCGCGGAGTGGTTGCGCGATGATCTTGTTGCGCACCTGTGCGTACCAGCAGACGAGGCGAGGCGTCCTACTCATCGGTGCACTGGTCCGGTGGCCGCTTGAGCTCATTGAGAAGCCGTTCAACCTTATCATTCGGGGAGCCTACTTCATGTCTTGGATCACGCAGTCTTACATGGGCAAGAAGGCCGTTGCGCACGGCAAGGCAGGCAGAACGCACAATCTGAACAAGGCTGTTCAAGGCGATTATCACTACGTATACGGCCCTTACGCCAAGCCA
>JAHEBA010000063.1 GCA_024642465.1 Alphaproteobacteria bacterium | reverse complement strand
GTGCGCCGGGTGGCCATCCTGCCGCCGCGCGACGAGCTTTATGCCGTCATCGATGCGCGCTTTGAAACCATGCTGGCGATGGGGGCGGTCAACGAGGTGAAGGCGCTGCTGGCGCTCAAGTTGCCGGAGGACGTGCCGGTGATGAAGGCGATCGGGGTGAAGCCGCTGTCGGACATGCTGGCAGGCGCGTTGCCGCCGGAGCAGGCCGTGGCGCTGGCGCAACGCCAGTCGCGCAACTACGCCAAGCGGCAGATGACGTGGATCCGCAACCAGATGGCGGACTGGCTGGTGGTGGAGAAGCGGACGCAGGCCATCGAGGTCTTGCTCAATGGCTGACATCGACGAAGCCGGCCCAGCACATGCAGACGCCATTGCGCGGCTGCATGCGGAAAACTGGAAAACGTCCTATCGTGGCATCCTGCCCGATGACTACCTCGACAAGGAGGTTGACGGCGAACGGCTGGCCTACTGGCGCGAGTCTCTGTCGAAAGGCAGCTACTCGATGGTGCGCGTGGCGCTGGACGAAACGGGAGAGATTGCCGGGTTCAGCGGGCTCAAGGCGGGGGTCGACAAGGGTTACGATCAGACCATCGAGCACCTGCACGTGAGCGTTTCCGCGCGCGGCACCGGGCTTGGGCGGTGCTTGATGGCGGACGCCGCGCGGCAGGCCATGGCGCACGGCGGACGCTCGTTGTGCCTGTGGGTGTTCGAGGATAATGCCAGGGCAATCGGCTTCTACGAGGCGCTGGGCGGGGTGACCGACAAGCATGGTACGGACAAGTTTGCCGGCGGCGATGCACCCGACCGGCGTATCGGCTGGCGGGACCTTGGCCTGCTCTTGGTGGTTTGCGAGGGAGAGGGCAAATGAAGCGCGTCTTGCTGGCCGAAATCATGCACGAGACGAACACGTTCAACCGCATCGCTACCACCAAGCCGGATTTCGAGACGCGGTACTGGCATGAGGGGCTGGAGGCGGCCTTTGTCCTGAAGGACACGAATACCGAGATCGGCGGTTTCATCGAGGCTGCTGGCGACTATGGCTGGGAGCTGATGCTGCCGCTTGCTGCTTCCGCCAGCCCGTCCGGGCCGATGGCGGCGTCTGACTGGGCGCGGGTGAAGGAGCTGATCACGGCGCCCATGCGGGCGGGCGAGAAGTTCGACGCGATCATTCTGGTGTTGCACGGTTCGATGGTGACCGAGACCAGTCTTGATGCGGAGGGCGACCTGCTGAGTGAGGTGCGCGCGTTGGCAGGCCCGGACGCAATGGTGGCGGCGACGCTGGACATGCATGCCAACGTGTCGCGGGAGATGGTGTCGGCCGCTGACCTGATGATGTGCTACCGCACCTATCCGCACGTGGACCAGCGCGAACGTGCGCTGCACATGGCGCGGCTGGTGCAGGACGTATTCGACGGGGCGCCACGCCCGAAACTCGTTCATGCGCGCATCCCGATGATGGATGCCGCCAACCACGGCCAGACGGCGCCGGGTCAGCCGATGCCGGGGCTGCTTGAGTTGGCAGACGTGATCGAGAAGCGAGACGGCATCATTTGTGCTTCGCTGCAGATCGGGTTTCCGTGGTCGGATGTGGCAGATATCGGACCCAATGTGCTGGTTACGGCGACGGACGAGACGGCGGGCCGGCGCGCGGCCGATGAGCTGATGCAGGCGCTGTGGGAATCACGCCACGAGACGCAGCTCGAGTTCGCCCGGCCGCAGGAGGCCATGGCGCTGGCGCTTCAGGGCAGGGCGGGCGACATGCCACTGGTGCTGGCCGACTTTGCCGATAACCCGGCCGGCGGGGCTTATGGCGACAGCCCGAACCTGTTGCGGGCCATGCTGGAAGCGGGGCTGGAGAATGCCGCGTTCGCCACGATCAGCGATCCGGACAGCGTGGTGGTGTGCCAAAAGGCGGGCGAAGGCGCGACGGTTCGTCTGAAGCTGGGCGGAAAGGGTGCGCCGGAATTGACCCCACCGCTGGACATCGAGGCGGAAGTCTTGTGGCTTGCTGACGGGCAGTACGTGTGCGCCGGGCCGATGTGGCAGGGGGTGAGGTTCTCCATGGGGCTGGTGGCGGTGGTCCGCAAAGGCGGCATCGACATCATCATTTCATCGGTGCCGACGGCAGTGATGGACCTCAACGTGTTCCGCTCGGTGGGCATCGATCCGGAAAAGCTGACCACCATCGGGCTCAAGAGCCGCAATCACTTCAAGGCGGCTTACGGGCCCATTGCCCGTGACACACTGCTGGTGGATGCAGGCGGCATTGCCTCGATGCGGCTGAAGGAGCTCAACTACAGCCGCATTCCGAGGCCGATCTGGCCGCTGGATAATTAGCCTTCTGTTAACGATCCGCTCACAATCCGGCCATAGACTCGCGCTACGCCCCACGTCAGACGAGGGGTCATGTTCGGTTTAAGGAGCCGGGTCTCATGTTTTCCAGCTTTGTGAAAGTTGCGGCTCTGGCCGCACTTGGACTTTCGATAGTTTCAGCAACGACCGTCACCGCGTCGGCCCAGGAGGGGCGGTGCGACCGTGAGGCCAGGCGTTATGCAGATAGCCGCATGAACCGTGGTGAAGCAGCCATCACGTCAGGTCTCGGCAGCGCCGCAGTCGGCGCCGTGATCGGCGGCATTATTGGCGGCGGCAAGGGTGCAGGCAAGGGCGCCATTATCGGCGGTTCCACGGGTGCCGTCGGTGGTGCGCTCGCTTCAGGTCCTGAATGGCAGCGTGCGTATGACCGGGCCTTCGAGGATTGCATGGACCGATATGCGCCGGTGCGTGCCCGTGCACCGGAGCCGGTCTACCGCGCCGGTCCCATCGAGCCGTGGACCGACGAATGGTTCGAGTGGTGCACCAACCGCTATCGCTCGTTCAACCCGCGCACCGGCACGTTCACCGGCTACGACGGCGTGAAATACTTCTGCCAGCCCAGGTAGTCCGGCGGCGCAAGCCCCGCGACGATTATGCAAGGCCCCGCCGGCACGAAACGTGTTGACGGGGCTTTGTCTTTGCACTTAAGGTCCGCGCCCATGGACAGGATCATTCTTGTAGTACGAACGCGCGCCGCCGGGTCAGCCATACGCTGACCTGAACAAGGTGGTGCGCGAAAATGGCTCCCTCGGGGGCCTTTTTTATTGGCTCAACCCCGACTAAAGAGAAGTGCATCCCATGAACATGCAAGCCGGAACAGACCAGATGAATGCCAAAGCCGAAGAAGCAGAGATGATGACCGGGGCGGAGATCGTCCTGCGGGCGCTGCAGGATCAGGGCGTAGAGCACATATTCGGCTATCCCGGCGGGGCGGTGCTGCCGATCTATGACGAGATCTTCCAGCAGGAGAAGATCGAGCACATCCTGGTGCGCCATGAGCAGGGCGCGACCCATGCGGCGGAAGGCTATGCCCGCTCGACCGGCAATTGCGGCGTGGTGCTGGTGACGTCCGGACCCGGCGCGACCAATGCGGTGACGGGCCTCACTGATGCGCTGATGGATTCGATCCCGATGGTCTGCATCACCGGCCAGGTTCCGACGCACCTGATCGGCAACGACGCGTTCCAGGAGTGCGATACCGTCGGCATCACCCGGCCGTGCACCAAGCACAATTATCTGGTCAAGAACGTCAACGATCTGGCGCGCATCCTGCACGAAGCGTTTTACGTCGCCACCACCGGCCGGCCCGGCCCGGTCGTCGTCGACATTCCGAAGGACGTCCAGTTTGCCACCGGCACCTACGTCAAGCCGGACAATATCGAGCACAAGACCTACAAGCCGCGCACGGAAGGCGATGCGATGGCGGTCGAGGCTGCCGTCGAGCTGATGGCGAATGCAAAGCGGCCGGTGTTCTATACCGGCGGCGGGGTGGTCAACTCGGGACCGGGAGCCTCCAACCTGCTGCGTCAGCTGGTGCGCATGACCGGCTACCCGATCACCTCCACGCTGATGGGGCTGGGATGCTATCCGGCGTCGGACAGGCAGTGGCTGGGTATGCTGGGCATGCACGGTACCTACGAAGCCAACATGGCGATGCACGATTGCGACGTTATGATCTGCCTGGGTGCACGCTTCGACGACCGCATCACTGGGCGTACCGACGCGTTCTCGCCGGGCTCCAAGAAGATCCATGTCGACATCGACCCCTCGTCGATCAACAAGACGATCAAGGTCAACATCCCGATCGTCGGCGACGTGGGCACGGTGATGGCTCAGATGATCCGGGCGTGGAAGGCGCGCAAGGCGAAGGCCGACGAGGCGGCGCTCAAGGAGTGGTGGGCGCAGATCGAGCAATGGCGTTCGGTGGACTGCCTCAAGTATCGCGCCAACAAGGACGTGATCATGCCGCAGTACGCCGTGCAGCGGCTGTACGAACTGACCAGGGACCGCGACACCTACATCACCACCGAGGTGGGCCAGCATCAGATGTGGGCGGCGCAGTTCTATCGCTTCGAGGAGCCGAACCGGTGGATGACGTCCGGCGGGCTGGGCACCATGGGCTATGGCCTGCCGGCGGCGCTTGGCGTGCAGGTGGCGCATCCGGAGTCACTGGTGATCGACATTGCCGGCGATGCCTCGGTGCAGATGGTGACCCAGGAAATGTCCACCGCCGTGCAGTACAATCTGCCGTTCAAGGTGTTCATCCTGAACAACCACTACATGGGCATGGTGCGCCAGTGGCAGCAATTGCTGCACGGCAACCGGCTGTCGCACTCCTATACCGACGCGATGCCGGACTTCGTGAAGCTGGCCGAGGCCTATGGCGCGACCGGCATCCGCTGCTCGAAGCCGGGTGACCTGGACGAGGCGATCCAGAAGATGATCGACACGCCCGGCCCGGTGATCTTCGACTGCGTGGTGGCGAACCTCGCCAACTGCTTCCCGATGATCCCGTCCGGCAAGGCGCACAACGAGATGCTGCTGGGCGCCGACATCTCGGACGAGGAAGTGGGCTCGGCGATCGGCAAGGAAGGCAAGATGCTGGTGTAGTGCACCGGCAGCCTTGCCGTTGCGCTGAACGAAAAGCTGACATGGCCCATCGCCTTCCCAATGCCGGAGACTATGGATTGCTGCTGACGCTGGCGGCGATCTGGGGCTCGTCGTTCGTGTTCATCAAGGTGGGCGTGGCCGAAGTGCCGCCGGTGACGCTCACGGCAATCCGGCTGATGCTGGCCGCCGCGTTCATGATCGGCCTGATGTGGCTGCGCGGCAGCCGGTTTCCGCTGACCCGGTCGGCTTGGGCCATGCTGGCCGGCAGTGCACTGATCGGCAATGCGGTGCCGTTTGGCCTCATTGCCTGGGGTCAGCAGGGCATACAGTCGAACACGTCCGCCATCCTGATGGGCATCATGCCGCTGATCACGCTGCTGGTTGCGCACCTGTTCACCGAGGACGAGAAGATCAACGCGCGCAAGGCCGTGGGCATGATTGCGGGTTTCGTCGGGCTGATCGTGCTGGTCGGGCCGGAAGCGCTCAAGGGTTTCACGTCCAGCTTCGTCAGCCAGCTTGCGCTGCTGGGTGCTGCAACCTGCTACGGCTTCAACGCGGTGCTGATCCGGCGCATGATGGCGGCTGACCGGGTGGCTGCGGTAACTGCCGTCATGGCGATGGCGGCACTGATGGTGACGCCATTCGCCTTCGTCCTCGAGCAGCCCCTGGCCGTGGAGGCGCACTGGCTGTCGTGGGCCGTGGTGATAACCCTCGGCCTGCTTCATACCGCCATTGCAACCGTCATCATGTTTTCCATCGTCGGCAGGGCAGGGGCGAGCTTCTTCAGCCAGATCAACCTGCTGGTGCCGGTGGCCGGCGTGGCATGGTCTGCGGTGCTGTTGGCGGAGCGTCCGGGGCTCAATGCGCTTGCCGCGCTCGGGCTTATCGTATTAGGCATAGTGATCGCACGCGGCGGACTGGCGCTTGGCGCCCGCACGCCCGCTGCCGAACAGGAAAGTGTTGGAACATGAACGCATCTCAACCCGCCTCGGCCTACTTCCTCGAAGAGAAGAAGGACCCGATCGAAAGCCACACCCTGTCCATCGTGGTGGACAACGAGCCGGGCGTGCTGGCCCGCGTGATCGGCCTGTTCTCGGGCCGTGGCTACAACATCGAGAGCCTGACCGTGTCTGAGACGGAGCACGAGGCGCATGTCTCGCGCATCACCATCGTCACCTCGGGCACGGCGGAAGTGCTGGTGCAGATCAAGGCGCAGCTTGAACGCATGGTGCCGGTGCATTCGGTGGCCGACCTGACGGTGATCGGCGATGCCATCGAACGCGAGCTGGCGCTGATCAAGGTGGCAGGCCAGGGCGAGCACCGGGTGGAGGCGCTGCGGCTGGCCGATGCGTTCCGCGCCCGTGTCGTCGACGTCACCAACAACTCGTTCGTGTTCGAGCTCACCGGCAAGGTGCGCAAGGTGGAGCAGTTCATCGCCCTGATGAAGCCGCTGGGCCTGCAGGAAGTTGTGCGCACCGGTGTGACCGCCATCAGCCGTGGCCCGGAGGCCATGAAGATTTGACCACCAAACTGTCGGTCAACGTCAACGCCATTGCGCAACTGAGGAACCGGCGCGACCTGCCGTGGCCCTCGGTGGTTGGCTTGTCGCGCATTGCGCTTGAGGCCGGCGCCTGGGGCATCACCGTGCACCCGCGGCCTGACGAGCGCCACATCCGCCGCTCGGACGTGCTGCCGCTGGCGCAACTCGTGGCGGAGTTTCCGCATGCCGAGTTCAATATTGAAGGCTATCCGGACGATCGGCTGGAAGAGATCGTGGCCGAGGCGCGCCCGCACCAGGTGACGCTGGTGCCGGATGATCCGTCACAGGCGACGTCCGACCACGGCTGGGACTTTGCCGCCAAGCACAACTTCCTAAAGCCCATCGTGGCCCGGCTGAAGGGCATGGGCGCGCGCGTCTCGCTGTTTGCCGATGCAGATGCATCCACCATCACCATTGCACGCGATACCGGTGCCGACCGGGTGGAGCTTTACACCGGTCCCTATGGTGGCACGCATGACGACCCGGCGGCCCGTGACAGGGAAGTGGACAAGCTGCAGGCGGCGGCAGAAGCGGCGCGCGATGCCGGGCTGGCGATCAATGCCGGCCACGACCTGACGGTGGAGAACCTGCCGCCGCTGATCGCGCGCGTGCCGTTCATCGACGAGGTGTCCATCGGGCACGGGCTGACGGCAGATGCCCTCATCCATGGCATGGCCGAAACCGTGCGCCGGTTCCGCGCTGCGTGCGGCGATACGTTGTAATCGCTTTCATTCATTCGACATGGGCTGTTAGCATTGTCACCCGGCGGGCGGCCGGTGAGTTGATGCGGTGCGTATGACATGACGATTGAACAGATGACCGTGTTCTCAATCATCGCCGCGACCATGGCGATGTTCCTCTGGGGGCGCATCCGCTATGACGTCATCGCCATCATGGCGTTGCTGGCCGGGGTCTATTCCGGCGTGGTGCCAGCCATGTCGGCGTTCATGGGGTTCGCGCACCCGGCGGTGATAACGGTGGCCGCGGTGCTGATCATCTCGCGTTCCTTGCAGAACTCGGGCCTCGTCGACCATCTGGCCCGCATGCTCGCGCCGACGCGGCGGTCCACTACCATGCAGGTGGCGGCATCGAGTGCGCTGGGGGCGCTGCTGTCGAGCTTCATGAACAACGTGGGCGCACTGGCGCTGATGCTGCCCGTCACCCTGCGCAATGCAGTGAAGGCGCGCCGGTCGCCGTCACTGGTGTTGATGCCATTGTCCTTCGCCACGCTGCTGGGCGGCATGGTCACCCTCATCGGCACGCCACCCAACATCGTCATCTCCACGTTCCGGCAAGACCTGATGGGCGAGCCGTTTGCCATGTTCGACTTTGCGCCTGCCGGGCTGGCGGTGTGCATCGGCGGCATCATCTATCTGTCGTTCATCGGCTGGCGGCTGCTGCCTGAGCGCATCGCGCCGCGCAAGGCGGCATCGCTGACCGGCGTCGAGCGCTATTCGTTCGAGACAGGTTTGCCGGAAGAGTCGCCTCTGGTGGGCACCCGGGTGTCCGAACTGGAGGCGGCCTGCGAGAACGAAGTCACGGTTCTGGCCATCATCCGCAACGGCATGCGGCGGCTGGCGCCGGCGGGCAGCGAGCGGTTCCGCCCCGGCGACATGCTGATCATCGAGGGCGATCCGGTCGTGATCAACCCGCTGGCTGACGGGCGCCGGCTGATGAAGCTGGGGACTCCGGAAGCAGGCAACGACCGGCTGCGTTCGGACGACGTGCAGATCGTCGAAGCGGTGGTGATGCCGGATTCCGTGCTGGAAGGGCGCAACATGCGGGCGGTGCGCATGCATGCGCGCTATGGCGTCAACCTGCTGGCGGTGTCGCGTGAAGGCAAGTCGCCCATTGCGCGGCTCAAGAACATCCGGTTCCGCACCGGTGACGTGCTGCTGATGCAGGGCGAGGCGGAGCAGATGGAAGTGGCCCTGAAGTATCTCGGCTGCATGGTGCTGGCCAATCGCGGCCTGCAACCGTTGCGCGGCGGCACGCGCGCCTGGCTGCCGGCGCTGATCTTTGCTGCCGCTATCGCCGTGGCGGCGCTAGGGCTGGTGCCGGTACCGATTGCCTTCGTCAGCGCCTGCCTCGCGCTGGTGCTGACCTCGTGCATATCGGTCAACGAGATTTACACCGGCATCGAGTGGCCGGTGCTGATCCTGCTCGGGGCCATGATCCCGGTCGGGCAGGCCCTGGACGCCAGCGGCGGCACCGCGCTGATTGCCGGGTTCATCGTAGATGCGGCAGACGGCCTGCCGGTCTGGGCAGTTCTTGCATTGCTCATGCTCACCTCGATGTGGATATCGGACATCATACCCAATGCCACGACGGCCATTCTGATGGCACCCATCGGGGCGCGGGTGGCGGACGGCCTGGACGCCAATCCTGATGCCTTCCTGATGGCGGTGGCGGTGGGTGCGGCTGCCCCCTTCCTGACGCCCATCGGGCACCAGTCCAACACGCTGGTGATGGGGCCGGGCGGCTACCACTTCACAGACTATGCCCGCATGGGGTTTGTCATGGAACTGCTGGTGATTGTGCTGGCGGTGCCGGCCATCTGGTTCTGGTGGCTGATGTAGGCTGCTCGCTCCGGCAGCCCTTGCAATCGGATGGCGGCTGCGCTAGAAGTGCCGTACTGTACGGTACGGTACGGCGTCAGGGAGTGGTCAGTCAGTGGCGGTAGCAGCGGCAGCACAAGCCTCGCAGGGCGAGCGCATTGAAGGCGGGGAGTTCTCTCCGCGCCAGCGCGAGGTGCTGGATGCGGTGCTGGCCCTGATGCTGGCGGAGGGCGACAGCTTCTCCATGGCAGCCGTTGCCTCGAAGGCGAGCTGCTCCAAGGAAACTCTCTACAACTGGTTTGGCGACCGGGACGGGCTGCTCGCGGCCACGGTGCGCTGGCAGGCGTCCAAGGTGCGGCTGCCGTCGCCGGAGCGGACCGACCTTGACCGGTCGAGCCTCGAGGCGCGGCTGGCGGACTTTGCCGAAAGCTGGCTGACGGTGCTGACGGGAGAGGTGTCCATCGCGCTGAACTCGCTGGCAGTGGCCCATGCCAAGTCTGCGAAAAGCCCGCTGGGCAAGACCGTGCTCGACAATGGCCGTTTTGCCATTGGCCGCCGCATGAAGCCCGTGCTGGAGATGGCGCGCGAGGCGGGGCTCATCGGCTTCGACGATACGGAAGAGGCATTCCGCACCTTCTTCGGGCTGGTGGTGCGCGACGTGCAGATCCGCGCGCTGCTGGGCGACTGGCCGTTGCCGGGCCCGCAACAGATCCGCCGCGAGGCCGAGGCCGCGGCACGACAGTTTCTCACGCTCTACGGCGTGGGCGAGTAGACCGACGACACGAACGCAAAAGGGAAAGGAACCAACCGATGCGCGTTTATTATGATCGTGATGCAGACGTGAACCTGATCAAGGGCAAGAAGGTGCTCATCGTGGGCTATGGCTCGCAAGGCCGCGCGCACGCGCTGAACCTCAAGGACTCGGGCGTCAAGGACATCGCAACCGGCCTGCGTGCAGGCTCTGCCACCGCGAAGAAGGCCGAGGCCGATGGCGTCAAGGTGATGACCGTGGCAGAAGGTGCGGCCTGGGCCGACCTGATCATGATGGCAGCACCGGACGAACTTCAGGCCGACATCTGGAAAGCCGACATCGAAGCCAACATCCGTGATGGCGCGGCCATCGCCTTCGCGCACGGTCTCAACGTGCACTTCAAGCTGATCGAGCCGAAGTCTACCATCGACGTCGTCATGATCGCGCCGAAGGGTCCCGGCCACACGGTGCGCGGCGAATTCCTCAAGGGCGGCGGCGTGCCGTGCCTGATCGCCATCGACCACGACGCCTCCGGCAATGCCCATGACCTGGCGCTGTCCTATGCCTGCGGCGTTGGCGGCGGCCGTTCGGGCGTCATCGAGACGACCTTCAAGGAAGAGTGCGAGACCGACCTGTTCGGCGAGCAGGTGGTGCTGTGCGGCGGCCTGGTCGAGCTGATCCGCGCCGGTTTCGAGGTGCTGGTGGAAGCCGGTTATGCGCCGGAAATGGCCTATTTCGAGTGCCTGCACGAAGTGAAGCTGATCGTCGACCTGATCTATGAAGGCGGCATCGCCAACATGAACTACTCGATCTCCAACACTGCCGAGTGGGGCGAATACGTGTCGGGTCCGCGCATCATCACCGCTGAATCCAAGGCCGAGATGAAGCGCGTGCTGCACGACATTCAGTCGGGCCGCTTCACCTCCGAGTGGATGCAGGAATGCAAGGCCGGCCAGGCCCGCTTCAAGGCCACCCGCCGCATGCACGATGCACACCAGATCGAGGAAGTGGGCGAGCGCCTGCGCGCCATGATGCCGTGGATCGCCTCCAACAAGCTCGTCGACAAGGCGAAGAACTAAGTCGAAATCCGCGAAAAGTTCATGCGAAGGCCGGGGTGAAAGCTCCGGCCTTTTGCTATAATTGGCGCATGAAATCTGCTGTTCCCTCCTTGCGCCGGGTCAATCCTGAAGATGCAGCGGCGCTCACCGCACTCGCGTTGCGGTCGAAGGCATCGAATGGCTATGACGCCGCCTTCATGGAAGCCTGCCGTGAGGAGTTGACCTACTCGGCTGCAACCATGGCCGGCGGCGAGACATGGGTCGCTGAACTCGGCGGCAGGCTGGCCGGGTTCATCGACGTACGGCTGGTCGACGGCGCGGCGGAGGTGTTCGCCATGTTCGTCGAACCGGGCCTCAAGCGCAGCGGCGTGGGACGCGCCTTGTGGCAGCAGCTTGAGACGTCGGCCCGGCACCTGGGCGCGAGCACGGTGATGCTGGATGCAGACCCTGCTGCAGTGGCTTTCTACCAGGCCATGGGGGCGCCATCATTGGCGAGCGGCCCTCCGGCTCCATTCGTGGGCGGATGTTGTCGAGAATTCGGAAAACCTTGCAATGGCAATTGCATGGCCTGACTTGTGAAGGCAGTGTTCGGGCATGAGCGAGCCAGTCGAAATTGCGGGCTACGAGCTGCCCATGGTCGATGAGCCGTGGGCGTGGGCGGACGAGAATTCTGCCGCCATCAAGCGGTTCTGGAACAAGGCGCAGGCTGAAAAGCCGGCCATGTTCAACGGACCTGTACTGGTCATGAGCGGCCATGAACTGCGCGACGGCATCATGGCCGGCACTGTGCTGAAGACCGATTTCGCCTCGTTCCTGTACTGGAAGGACAAGGGCCTGCCGGACGAAGCGGGCGTGCGTAACGTGTTCGGCTGCGCGGTGGTCCGTTCTGCCGACGGGCACCTACTGTTCGGGCGGATGGGGCCGCACACCGCGGGTTCCGGCCGGGTCTACCCGATGGCGGGAACGCCTGATCTGGATGACCTCAAGGATGGCAAGCTCGATATCGAAGGGTCGATCGTTCGTGAGCTGATGGAAGAAACGGGGCTCGATGCAGCCGGCGCGACGCGCGCGCCGGGCTACCTGCTGGTCGAGGACGGCGGCATGTGTTCGCTCAACGCGGTGTTCACCTTCGATGCACCCTCGCGCGAGCTGAAGACGCGGATGATGAGCCACATCGAGACGCAGGAACAATCGGAGCTCGACGAGATCGTGGTGTTCCGCCGGGCGGCCTTTCACGTGCACCACCGGATGCCGGGCTTCGCGCGCACGCTGGTGCAGCACCTGCTGGACTAGCGGATTGTCACCGTGACGAGTTTCCGGATTGTGCGGACTTGCGGTTTATGTCAGTGTTGCTGACCTAAATTGGAGGCGGCTATGGCGCACGAGTTCTACACGCTGGATGTATTCACAACCGCGGCGTTCACCGGAAACCCGCTTGCCGTGGTGATGAATGCAGACGACCTGGACGGGGCAGCCATGCAGCGCATCGCGCGCGAGTTCAACCTGTCCGAGACCGTGTTCGTGCTGCCGCCCGAAGACGAGGCCAACACCGCAAAGCTGCGCATCTTCACCCCGGACCGCGAACTGAGCTTTGCCGGCCACCCGACAGTCGGGTCTGCCGTGTTGCTGGCCGAACTGTTCGGCATCACGGATGAAGTGCGGCTGGAAGAGGGCATCGGGCTGGTGCGCGTGGCGCTGGAGCAGCGGGAGGAGGGCCTGTTTGCCCAGCTTTCCGCCGCCGTGATGCCCGAGCCGTGGACTAACGTGCCGTCAGACAAGAAGATTGCCGAGGCGCTGGCGCTTAAGGTCAGCCAGATCGGTTACGGGGCACACCGGCCAACCGTGTTCAACCCCGGCAACCACCCGATGCTGTACATTCCGCTGAAGGACCGGGCCGCGCTTGCGGAGGCGAAGATCTCGCACTTTCACTGGCCGGCTCTTGGGGCTGCCGGCGCGTTCCTGGCCTATCTCTACTGCGAGGGAGAGGCCGGTTCGGGCGTTGATTTCCATGCCCGCGCCTACACGCCTTCCACCGGCATCGGCGAAGATCCGGCAACCGGCTCTGCCGCAGCAGGGTTTCCCGGACCGGTGTTCAACTTCGAGGGGCCGTGGGACGGCACGCGCAAATGGGTGATCATGCAGGGCGAGGACATGGGCCGCGCCAGCCGCATCGAACTTGAAGCGGATGCGGCGAAGAAAGAACTGAAGGCGATCCGCGTCGGCGGTCATGCAGTGCGCGTCAGCCACGGCAAGCTGATGGTTTGAGACTTGCAGTTCCAAGCCGCTTGCGCACGCCCGCGCCTTGCCGTAAAAGTCCGTTAACGGTTCGGGGCGACACTGGCTCCATTACCTGATTTTGCAAAGACGGGCACATGACCAGCGCATTCGACATTGCGGGTTCTGTTGCGGGCGGCAAGCGGCTTGCCGGCCTACTCCTCCTTATTTGCCCCTGACCATCGGCTGCCTCGCCCATTGATGGCTGCAGGCGGATGCTCAGGGGATGAACGCTTCACCAAACACAAGCAGACTTTCAGGCTAGACCGGCGTGTTTCCCGGTGATGCCAGACCTACAAGGGACCATGAACGCCAATGAGCAAGGCACAGGATCAGATCATCATTTTCGACACCACGTTGCGTGACGGCGAGCAATCGCCGGGCGCCACCATGACCTTCGAGGAGAAGCTGCAGGTGGCGGCGCTGCTTGACGAGATGGGCGTGGACGTCATCGAGGCGGGTTTCCCGATTGCCTCGGAAGGCGACTTCGAGGCGGTGTCGGAGATCGCCCGGCGCACCAGGAATTCGGTCATCGCCGGTCTCGCCCGCGCCATTCCGGCAGACATCCGCCGCTGTGCCGATGCCGTGAAGCACGCAAGGCGGCCGCGCATCCACACCTTCGTTTCCACCTCGCCGATCCATCTGGAGTTCCAGATGCGCAAGAGCCAGGAAGAGGTGCTCGACATCATCCACGAGACGGTGACGCTGGCGCGATCCTTGTGCGATGACGTGGAGTGGTCGGCAATGGACGCGACCCGCACGCCGCTCGACTACCTGGCAAAATGCGTCGAGGTTGCCATTAAGGCCGGTGCGACCACCATCAACCTGCCGGATACGGTGGGCTATACCGTGCCGGACGAGATGCGCACCCTGTTCAGGACGGTGCGCGAGAAGGCGGCAAACTCCGACAAGGCGATCTTCTCGGCGCACTGCCACAATGACCTGGGCATGGCCGTGGCCAACTCGCTGGCGGCAATCGACGGCGGCGTGCGCCAGATCGAGTGCACCATCAACGGGCTGGGCGAGCGGGCCGGCAATGCGGCGCTGGAAGAGGTCGTGATGGCGATCAAGACCCGCAACGACGTGCTGCCCTATGCCTGCAACGTTAAGCCGGAATACCTGACGCGGGCCTCCAAGCTGGTGTCGGCGGTGTCGTCGTTCCCGGTGCAGTACAACAAGGCCATTGTCGGCCGCAACGCGTTCGCACACGAGAGCGGCATTCACCAGGACGGCATGCTGAAGAATCAGCAGACCTACGAAATCATGACGCCGGAATCGGTGGGCGTGACCAAGACTTCGCTGGTGATGGGCAAGCACTCTGGCCGCCACGCCTTCAAGTCGAAGCTGGAGGAACTGGGCTACGAGTTGTCCGACAATGCGCTGCAGGACGCCTTCGTGCGATTCAAGGCGCTGGCCGACCGCAAGAAGCACATCTACGACGAGGATATCGAGGCGCTGGTGGACGAGGGCATCTCGTCGGCCGAGGACCGGATGAAGGTGGTGGCGCTGACCGTCATCGCCGGCACCATGGGTCCGCAGACGGCGACGCTGACGCTGGACATCGACGGCAGGCAGTCCACCGTCCAGTCGGTGGGCAATGGCCCGGTGGACGCGACATTCAACGCCATTCATGCGCTGCACCCGCACGACGCCAAGCTGGCGCTGTACGACGTGCATGCGGTGACCGAGGGTACCGATGCGCAGGCCGAAGTTTCGGTGCGCCTGGAAGACGTGCATACAGGCCGGCAGGTGACCGGTCGGTCTGCCGATCCGGACACGCTGGTGGCTTCGGCCAAGGCCTATATCGCCGCGCTGTCGAAGCTTGAGGTCAAGATGAGCCGGGGGGATACCACGGCGCCGGCCAAGGCGCTGTCGGGTGCAGAACGGCGTGGTCCGTAAATTGACTATTAACCGCCGGAGTTCTGGCAATTTTCGTCAATTGCCAGTAGACATGCGGTCACTCCTTTGATATGGCACTCGGACTTGATGCGGGGGCGCGCTGACACCGGCGCGCCCCTTCACAATCTGCCCCGGACGGCATATGTGAATTCCGTCCAGATGACCTGGTGAGGGCGTATAGCTCAGTTGGTAGAGCATCTGACTCTTAATCAGACGGTCCAAGGTTCGAATCCTTGTGCGCCCACCAGTCTTTTCAATAAATTAGGGCAAAATCAAAAAGTCCCTGTCAGGTCTAGTAAGCACATAGTAAGCGCGCTGAACGGTTTCTGACGTTTGAAACCTTCATCTGACTGTCATGTTCTGTTGCTGAACTTCAGTCGGGTTCACTCCCCCCAGAACGAACCCATTAGTCGCCGGGCGCGATTCCCTGCAGTCGCAATCGGCGGCAAATTTTTTGAAAGTGTCAGGTTGGTGCGGACTGCGTAATGTCGTGGGTGAGGCGAGCACAATGCTGCTTCATGCCGGTTCGCCGTTTACACCTCAGTAATCGAAACTGCACAGGTGAATTGCGAACCTGGGCAGTACCGCATACACATATCGGTGACAGCTTTTCAGTGCGGCTGTCCCAATAGAGAAGGCGCGGCAATGCTCTCCCCCGGGCGATGCTGCGCCTTCGCCATTTCGGGTTTGTGGGAAGTCGAGGCTAGAGAATATTTTCTAGGTAACTTGGCCACGTGAGCTGGAAATCCCAATGCTCGTGTTAGCACCCGCCTTGCAAGCTTGAAGTTATAGGAATTGCAGAATCTGGGTGACGGCTCTTTCATTTCTTTCCCGCACGATATGGCATGAGTAAAAAAATCCCCGGGTTGTGAGCCCGGGGATAAAGTGCGTTTTCCAGCTGGTCTTTCAGCCGTTGTTCACACGGCGCCGCGGTTTTGACCGCAGGACGCCGGGTGCGTCTCATGTTACTCAGCAGAAACGAGTTCGGCTGGATCAGGAGAAACAGTTTCGGTTGTATCAGTAGAAACTGCTTCCGTTGTATCAGTAGAAACTGCTTCCGTTGTGAGCCCGTCTACCTTGTCGCCAATCAGCTGGTCGAGTGCAGCCCTGGCTTCCTTGCTAAGGGGTGCCTTGTTGGTTGCAGCGTTGGCAGCATCAATGGCTTCCTGCTCTT
>JAHEBA010000062.1 GCA_024642465.1 Alphaproteobacteria bacterium | reverse complement strand
AGCCGCAGCTCGATTTCTCGCAACAGCTTCAGACAATCCTCGTCCGTATGTCGCTTCCGGGCCATCACACGCTCCTTCTTCAGCAGCACAATAATGGCCCAACTTTAGGGGGCTAAGACAGTTGGTCCAATGCAAAACAGGCGCTCCCCGAAGGAAACGCCCGTCATAACTGCAAGCCTATGACTGTGTGCTGTCAGGCAGCCACGGCCTTCCGCCTGCGCCATCCCATGAACCCAAGCCCGCTAAGGGCGCTTAGCAGGAGCCATGCGCCTGCGGGAAGGGGGGGGTGTGGAGGGGATAATGTGCGATTAGTGTGTGCAATAAGCGCACATTACCCCCTCCCACCTCCGCGCAATTTCCTTAGTGGGTGGCCAACAAATTTGACGAGTATCAAGGCGCGGCATCCGAAGCGGACTAGAGTTTGACTAGCGACGCTTTGGTCTTCGAGGAGGCAATAATGGTTGAGAAATCTCATACTGCTGGTTGGTTCCCGAACCTGTACGAGCCGTTTCGACAGATCGGTGAGAAGGTGTCAGAATGGTTCGCGCCGAAATCTGAAGCGTCTGCGCTCGAGGATTTATATGAAATCAACATCGAACTGCCCGGCGTAAAGACTGAAGATGTAACCATCACCATGCAAAACGATGCTTTGGTTGTTCGCGGTGAAAAGCGTTCCGAACGCCACGAAACCGGACAGTCATTCTACTTTTCTGAAAGAGAGTATGGAGCCTTTCAAAGGGCGTTTCGACTTCCACCCGATGCGGACAGCGACAAGATTGACGCGACGTTCAAGGACGGCGTTTTGAAGCTGAAAATTGCAAAACGAGGTGCCGCCGAGGCAGCAGAGAGAAAGATCGAAATACGGAAGGTGTAATAACTGAGAAGGAGGGGCTAGTCAGTTCTTCTTCAGGCTAAGGATGTACGCAATGACGTTATCCAAATCCTGTGGCTCAAGCATGAGGTTCGGCATCTTGGGGTGAGATGACTGCATCCAGACGACCAGAGACGTACGAGTTACCCTTGGCTTGTTGGCCACCACGGCAAAGGTCGGGATGCCCGAACCGGTTTCCATCGGGTTGGGAGTAGCAACGTCATGACACCCGGCGCAATATTGCTCTGCGTACTGCCTGCCCGCATCGACATCCCCAAGTTCCGTTGCTTGAAGCGTCGCACCCCAGAGGGCACAACAGGTCAGTCCCATTGAGAGCAGGCTAACTTTAAGTGTCATCTTCATTGGCCGACCACCTGAACAAAGAGCCTATGCAGCTTTTATCCTGATCGAACTGCAACCGCTAGCCTGCAACAGATGCATCATCGGATTACAAATGCAACGGGCTTAGTCATTTCGTCCATCTTGGGTCCTCGGCGTTATGAGAACGTCTATCATCTAGCCCAGATACCCAAACCGATGGCATGAACCGATTGCGCATCGTCCCATAATAGCCCGGAACGGCCTTCAATCTGCCACCATTCAGGCGCTCACTTTCGTGCGTGCCATGAGGCATATTTCTTCCCGGAGATTAAAAAATGTACCGTACATTTGCGGTCGCTCTCGCCTTGGTGGCGGGCATTTCTGCCGTGCATGCAGCCGATGACATGCCGATCAAGGATCAGGAGCAGTGCAACGGCATCGTCAAGACGCTCGAAGCATCCTACCAGGCTGCGCAAGCGTCGAAGCCAATGGACCAGCTTGCCGAAGCCGAAGCATCCATTATTGCCCTGAAAGCCGCCTGCGAAACGAATGACCTCGTAGCAGCTGCCGACCATGCCACCTCGGCGCGGCAATCGCTTGCGTCCGAAAACTGATGTGCCTAACGGCGCGCACGGAGAAGCTAACTGACTTGAGTTCGTGCGCGCCGCTTGCCTAACTTCACAAAAACCTCCTCCTACATGCGGCAGGTACTCCACCACCCTTAAGACGGCTTCGCTCGGAAATCCCCCGTGTACACGGGCAGATTTCAGGACTAGCGAACTAGTAAAATCGGATGCCGCCGATTGCGATATCCGCCCTGAAGGCTCGACCGATAGCCACGATCCCGACGCGGCGGAGGTTTTTCAGATCAAGGGCAGCATCGATGCGATACCCGGCAAAATCTACGAAAGGTAGCCTTATCGTTGTCCACATTGGTCGGGCGCGGAAAGTCTGTCGGTAGGATTGCCATGGTTGACTAATGTCCGCAGTGCGAAGATGCATGTTGTACTCCTCGCCATTGCCCAGCACATCCACTTCAATTCCCTGCCATGCTGTAGCGTTGAAACTGCCTCCCGATGGATCAAGATCGAGGGCGATCTGCAAAAACCCTCCATTGTTATCGAGGCTAACTTCTCCCTGCAATCTGATTGCAGACCGGCCTTTAATCGTTTCCCGCTTCAATGTGCCTTGTGACACGCCGCCCATCACGCGGTCCGCAATCAAGCTCCATGAGGCTCCATTGCTTGCAAGAGGTTCGGGCCTGCTGAGATCATCAATAATTTTCGATGAAGTTGCCAAGATGAAACTCCTTGGGGTAGTCGCTGCTGAGACCGCAAGTAACAAAGCGACTAGGTTTCGTTTGGTGAGCGACATCTGCATTCAACGGTTCCTTACCAAGGTTAACTTCGATCACCCGATACATGATCCCTCGCGGCTTGCCTGATATCGCACGGGCAAACGCCTCGTCGTCGCCGACCTCGATATCTCCTGCAAACGAGATGACCGGGATGCCGTCGACCACATCATTTGATATCTGCGCGGCATCAGCCTTGCTGCTCAACAACAGCAGCAGAGCCAAGCACAGAAAAGATGCCAAGACGTGTGAGCGAAATTGCTTCATAGGAAGATAAGATCGCGAGAACACTTTTGGCCCCATGATCTCCGTCAAACTGTTGGCACGACACCCATGCCAGCGTGCGACGGCTGCTGCTCCGATTTCCCAAGCAAACATAGTCGCTGACTTCAGAACGACGCCGCTAACCGGGTAGTGTCGCATCGGAGTTGTGTGGCAAGTACCCGCGGAAGGTTCACCGCCATTCTGCTAGGCGCAATCAATCCAACCCCAAATCACCCGGCTCCTCATTATCGACGAAGCACTTCTGGTACGCATAACGGATTAGCTTCGCGTCCTCTCCCATGAACATTCTGAGCACCCAGTCGACCGTTTGCGGCTGCGTTGAGTTACCCAGTGCCTTTGCCCACTCTCTGCTCGCGGGCCGCATCTTGCGGAACTGTTCCCGATGCCACCGCAGGATCGTGTCCGCCGACAGACCGTCCGAATTGCCCACATACTCAGCGGTGAACCAGACGAGACAGTCGGCTTTCGCACTGATCTGCTCTTCGGTCAGCCCAGTTTTCGGCAATTCCATCGGTTTGAAGTTCTGCCCTGCAAACGCCGATGAAATAAAAATCGCGAAAGCCAGAGCAAGTGCCGGGAGGTGGGGGGTGTGCATGGCCAACCTAACAGATAGGAGCGGGGCCGCGGGGTTTCCAAAATATACCCGCCAGTGAGTGCGGACGAGGCGAAACCGAACAGTTTGTCGGTCCTGCTCAGCGCATGCTGGATAGGTTTGCAATTAGGACATCATTCTTTTCGCGTATGGCGGCCGCGACCTTGTGGGCCATGTCTTGGTCGGCAAACGGATACTGCAGAGCTGCGTCAACCGCGCGATGCTGACCTTCCAAGAGAGCCTTAATGACGGTTTGCTCGATGATCTTTTCAACGCGGCCCCATTGCTCATCGGTTAGTTTGCCCCTCAGCAATCCATCTATCTCCGCGGTTGCCTCCTCGGCAATCTTCCGTACCCGCTCCATGCCTTGTACCCCTTTTACGGTCTAAGATTGATCTGCATAGCAGCTTGAACAGAACCGGCGCTAACCGCAAGTTTGGTACCGGATAGCTTACCCCAAGAAGCAAAAAGTTTACCCTGCACCCGTATCTTAGGGATTGGCGAGTTCGCCTTAGTGGGGTGAGTTATGAGCGTTGAGTATAGCTATGATTGCGAGCAGGAAATTGCCGGACTGCTTCGAGATATTTCAGTAACTGAAAAAAGCGTCCGACTTGTGCTGTTGTGCATAATGATGGGCACGATAGGCTTGTCGCTCTACGCATTTTGGCTGAAATAGCCAAATTCCAAAGTGCAGTGCGGCTAGTTTAGCTTTGGAAGGCTAACTGAAGTTGGATGCGATAGAGCCTATAATCCGCTGGCCGTTAGACGTCATGGTCCGATGGCTAACTGCACCTATCGACGCGTGGGTGGTGCTGCTGATCGTGTTTCTGTTTGGGCTGCTGATTAGTTACACCTCCAAACGTGGCCGCGATCGCATAACTAGACGGATTAATCATCTGTCCCGCGAAATTAATCATCTTTCCCGCGAAATCGAGAAGATTGAACGTGAAGAGCCTAAGCCATCTCGATGGACTTTTGATTAGCGCAACCAGACTTACCCTTGCGCACACTCAATGCAGTTCGGCATGATGATGTGGCTACGGGATGCAATGAGTAGAGTAAGAGGCTAGCAGAGGTGCGCCGCCGTTACTGGTTTGCACTTGCATTTGCAGTGTTGATTATTCTGGTCACCATGGCCGGATGGCTCGACCCTATTGGCCGATAGTGCGCCGTCGCTGGTTTAGCGGTACGGCAGGCTCGGATTTGAACGGAGGACTAGCCATGATGGAAATCCTGATGGAACTGGTGAATTGGGCTGGTTGGTTCGCGCTGGGGCTGGGGCTGTTTTGGGGTATCGTTGCCTTGGGTGGGCGCATTCCGGGAAAGCACAATGAGCGACAGGGTTGACGAAGGTCAACCAATGAGGCTGTATCCGCGTCTCGCTGGACCTCACTGTCTGCCCTGCGGCTGGTGAAATAAAAACAGCGAAAGCCAGTGCAAGTGCCGGGAGGTGGGGGGGGTGTGGCGAAGCTCAAGCCTGACAGAGCAGCACGTTCGCCCAAATATCCAAAGCCTCTCGTCGCTTTTCAAACATGTCCGAATGCTGATAGACCCTTGCAACCGTCGACAGCGTGGACGAGGCCACGTGGTTCAGTATCTTGTCTGCAATTATCGGCGACACACCGTTGTTGGCCATGTGCGTCACTGCCGTCCGTCTCAGGTCTTGCACACGCCAGCCAGTTACGCCCGACATGGCATCTAGCCGACGTTTGGCGCGCGAAAAGCCTGACACTGGCTTATCCCCGGTGGTTGTGAAGATAAGTCCCTTGCCTGCTGCAATACCCGGCGTCTCTCTAACGGCACTCAACAACTCCAGAGCCTGATCGGACAACGGGACGCAGGCCCCCGCCATCCTCATACTTGCCTGGCGACAGAGCCATGAGCATCACCGCCGTGAGTTTGTGTAGCTGTCTTGCCAATTCTCTCCCCCAAACTATCACCCAATAAGGGGCGCTATGGGGTGATATTGCACGAGGCAGAAATCAACAGCAAGAGACTTATCTCATTGAATTACAACAATCCATAGATATGGCATGCAACCCTGTGAGACTGTATGATTAGTTAGTTATGTGCCCTCTTGCGGCACCACATCCGACAAGCATCCAGCAAAGTTTGCCGGGGACATCCCTGTCCGCCCCCGCAATATCGCGCTGCGAAAGCCCTTGAGCGCTGACAACGGGCCTTGCCGTGTTGAAGCCCATCCAATACGCTCGCCACGGGCTCACCAAGGCCCGGCAACAAAAGTGACGTGCGGTATCAAGTGCATGCAATCGGCCACAGTGCGGAATGGTATGTTGTGACTCTTCAACTCCAGCCGTAGGTGATCTGCATGCAGTGTGGTCTGCACCATTGGGAGGAATACAATGACAGAAATAAATCCAGCAAACACCACAGCGTCCCGCCGCAAGTTCCTGACCGGCGCAGGCGTTGCAACCGTCGCCGGTCTGGCGGCCCCGAGCATCGCCCGTTCGCAGGCCAAGACCATCAAGATGCAGGCTGCCTGGGGCGGCGGCATCTTCCTTGAAAACGCACAGTCCTATGTGAACCGCGTCAACGCCATGTCCAGCGACATGAAGATCGAGCTGCTGCCGGTCGACTCCGTCGTGAAGACCTCGCAGATGCAGGACGCCGTTCACCGTGGCGTGCTCGACGCAGCCCACTATGTGCCGGCCTACTGGTACTCCAAGTCCAAGACCGCTTCGCTGTTCGGCACCGGCCCCTGCTTCGGCTGGTCCTCGAACGAAGTGCTGGGCTGGATCTATTATGGCGGCGGCCAGGAACTGTTCGACGAACTGATGGGCTCGCTCGGCCTGAACGTCGTGTCGTTCTTCAACTCGCCGATGCCGGCCCAGCCGCTCGGCTGGTTCAAGAAGGAAATCACCGACGTTTCCCAGATCAACGGCCTGAAGTACCGCACGGTCGGCCTCGCCGCCGACGTCATGCTCGAAATGGGCATGTCGGTCGTGCAGCTGCCCGGTGGTGAAATCCAGCCTGCCATGAAGTCCGGCCTGATCGACGCGGCCGAATTCAACAACCCGACTTCGGACCGCGACTTCGGCATGCAGGACGTGGCAAAGGACTACATGCTGGCCTCGTTCCACCAGTCGCAGGAGTTCTTCGAGTGCACCTTCAACAAGAAGCTGTTTGACTCGCTTTCGCCCGAGCAGCAGTCGATCCTGCGCTACGCGTCGGAAGCTGAAAGCTCCAACTTCTACTGGAACAACACCAAGCGCTATGCCGACGACCTGGTCAAGCTGACCACCGAACAGGGCGTCAATGCACACCGCACGCCGGACGATGTCATGGCTGCCCAGCTCGATGCCTGGGACAAGGTAGTTGAGCGCATCTCCGGTGAAGATCCGTTCTTCGCCAAGGTGATCGAGTCGCAGAAGACATATGCCAAGAACGTGATGGGCTACCTCAACCTGAACCAGCCTGATTACAAGCTGGCATACAAGCACTACTTCGGCTAAACCCCGGCAGGCCCGCAGGCGAAATCCTGCGGGCCTCGTTGCTTCCTGAGATTGCGACGACTTCTAGAATTCACGCCTGCAGCGACCGTGCTGCGGGCTCAAGATACATGACCGGGAGGGGATCTTGGTTTCGTTCATTCACTCTATTGAAAGCCTCAGCATCTGGGTCGGCCGCGCCTTTGGATGGTGCATTCTGATCCTGACGTTCGGGGTATCCTACGAAGTGTTCGTGCGCTACGTGCTGAACGCCCCTACAGTCTGGTCATTCGACATGATGATCCAGATGTACGGCGCCCTGTTTCTTATGGCGGGTCCGTATACGCTGGCACAGGACGCGCATGTGCGCGGCGATGTGATCTACCGCCTGCTCTCGGTGAAGACGCAGGCCAGGATCGACTTCATTCTCTATGTGCTTTTCTTCTTTCCCGGCATGCTTGCGCTGTTCTGGTACGGCGCAGAGATCGCCAAGGACAGCTGGCGCTATGCAGAGGTAAGCTGGAACTCCCCCGCCCGCATCCAGATCTACTTCTTCAAGACGCTGATCCCGCTAGCAGGGTTCCTGATGATCGTGCAGGGCCTGGCCGAGATCCTGCGCTGCTGGAAGGCCATGCGCGAAGGCGTCTGGCTGGAACGGCTGGAGGACGTACGCGAGACCGAGGACATCCTGCTCGCCACCGATGCAGCCAAGGACAAAACCTGATTTCAACAATACATGCTCGCGCTCGAAGCCGCTGGAGTTCATGAAAAATGACGAATCCTGAAGTCGCCATCCTGATGTTGTGCCTGTTCATCGTACTGGTGCTGCTGGGCTTTCCAATTGCGTTCACCCTGCTGGCGATGGGCGTGGCCTTTGGCTATTACGCGTATTTCAACTACGATTCCATCACCTCGATCAACGACCTGTTCCAGAACCAGATCTTTTATCTGCTGAACCAGAACACCTACTCGGTAATGTCGAACGATACGCTGGTCGCGATCCCGCTGTTCCTGTTCATGGGCTACATCGTCGAGCGCGCAAACATCGTCAACCGGCTGTTCGACTCGCTGCAGATGGCAGCCCGCAACCTGCCAGGCTCGATGGCCATTGCTGCCCTGATAACCTGTGCCGTGTTCTCGACCGCATCCGGCATCGTCGGCGCGGTGGTGACGCTGATGGGTCTGCTGGCCTTCCCGGCCATGGCCAATGCCCGCTACAACAAGGAATTCGCCTCAGGCGTCATCTGTGCCGGCGGCACACTCGGCATCCTGATCCCGCCGTCGATCATGCTGATCGTTTATGCTGCCATCGCCGAGCTTTCGCCGCTACGCCTTTATGCGGCGGCGGTCTTCCCCGGCCTGTTGCTGGCCAGTTTCTATATCGTCTACGTGATTGTCCGCGTGATGTTGAATCCGTCGCTGGCGCCGAAGCCGGACATGAAGGACGTGCCGCCAACCGCGAAGATCTATGCGGACCTGTTGGTCAATTTCATCCCGCTGACGGTGCTGATCGGGCTGGTTCTCGGTTCAATTCTCGGCGGCCTTGCTACGCCGGCTGAAGCTGCCGCCATGGGCTCCCTGGGCGGTATCGTGCTGGCGTCGGTCTACCTGAGCCCAACCCAGGTCCTGAAGAATTGTCTTACCGGCCGCAACCCGCTGATGTATGGCGCCGCCATTGCAAGCTTTGCGCTCTACATGCTGCTCGCCAAGGCCCCGACGACCAAGGCCATGATCGAGATACCGATCGTCGCCGCCGTATTCGGGCTGATGGTTGCCTGCCTTCGCCAAAGCGCATCCAGCCTTTGGGTCAAGCTGCGCGAGAGCGTCTACCTGACCGCCAAGGCCACCGCGATGGTGTGCTGGCTGTTCGTTGGGTCGTGGACGTTTGCCTCGGTGTTCTCCTACCTCGGCGGCCACGACCTGATCTCCGAATGGGTCAAGTCGATGGATATGGCGCCCTGGCAATTCCTGATGCTGGCCCAGGCGATCATCTTCGTTCTCGGCTGGCCGCTGGAATGGTCGGAAATCGTCATCATCTTCGTGCCGATCTTCCTGCCGCTGCTCGACCACTTCAACGTCAACCCCTACTTCTTCGCCATGCTGATTGCGCTGAACCTGCAGACCTCTTTCCTGACGCCGCCCATGGCGATGTCGGCCTACTACCTAAAGGGGGTGTTGCGAGGCGAGATCGAGCTGATGCAGATCTTCAGGGGCATCATGCCGTACCTGGCGATCGTCATCTTCACCATGTTCCTGCTCTACCAGTTCCCCGGCATCGCGCTGTGGCTGCCCGACTACCTGTTTGGTCCGTACGTACAGTAACAGAACAGAAAACCAAGCAGCATGTTGTGCCAATTGACAGCGGCCGAGGCGCGTAGCCAGATTGCCGGCGGCCGCTTGACGTCAGTCGACCTGGTCAAGGCCTGCCTTGACCGCATCATGGAAACGGATGAAGGCATCGGCGCCTGGGCACAAGTCGATGCAATGGGCGCGCTCGAGCAGGCCGAGCAGCTTGACGACATCCGCCGCAAGGGCAATGCGCTGGGCGCGTTGCACGGCGTGCCGGTGGGCCTGAAGGACATCTTCGACGTCAAGGGCCTACCTACCGAATGCGGCACGCCGGCCCGCAAGGGCAACATCGCGGCGGCGGACTGTGCGGTTGCCGCGCGTTTGCGCGATGCCGGCGCCGTCATCCTCGGCAAGACCGTCACCACGGAGTTCGCCTTTCTGAACCCCGCTCACACGTCCAATCCGCACAACCTTGCTCACACGCCGGGCGGATCTTCCAGCGGGTCGGCCGCTGCCGTTGCCGCCGGTCACGTTCCCCTGGCCATCGGGACGCAGACCAACGGATCGGTCATCCGTCCAGCCTCGTTTTGCGGAATATTCGGCTACAAACCGACGCGCGGAATGATCTCGCGCTGCGGCGTCCTGCAGACATCCGTCAGCCTCGACCAGATTGGCGTCTTCGCACGCTCGCTGGAGGACGCCGGCATGCTGTCGGACGCGCTGGCAGGTTACGACCCTCGCGACCCCGCCAGCTTTGCCCGGCCGCGGCCATCCGCGTTTTCCGGCGTCCATGCCGAACCACCTGTCGAACCGGACTTTGCCTGGATCGACATCCCCTATCATGACCGCTTGTCAGCAGATGCGCAGGAGGGCTTCGAGGAGATCCTGGAAGCACTCGGCGGGCGCATCGAACGCATCCAGGCACCCAACTCCATGGCCGATCTGGTCGGCCACCAGCAGGTTGTCCACGAGTACGAGATTGCCCGGCACCTGGCAGAAGATTTCGAGAAGCACTGGGACGTGATCAGCCCGAAGTTGCAGGCCGTGATCGAGCGGGGCAGACAATATTCGGACAAGCAGTATGCCGAGTCGCTTTCGATGGTGGGCGGCGCGGAGAACTACTTCGCCAGCTTCTTCCTCGACTACGATGCAATACTGGCGCCCTCATCAGCCGGCGAAGCTCCGCTGAAGGCCGACGGCACGGGCGATCCGGTGTTCTGCACCGTCTGGACGGTCGCGGGCCTTCCGTGTGTGAACCTGCCGCTTCTGTCCGGTGCAACGGGCTTGCCCATCGGCGTGCAGCTGATCGGCCAGGCCGAACGTGACGACCGGCTTATGCGCACGGCAAACTGGATGATCAATGCACTGGGAAACGCCGATGCCGGTGCGGTATAGTATTCACCTAGGGAGTTTGAATGACCATGAACGACAAGTCTCTCAAGAAGATCAACGGGTTGATCGGCTTCTTGCTGGTCGCGACATTCACTGTTGGGCTGGCCCACAGTATCGCGACGGGCTTTGCGGGCTTTCTGGGCGGCTTGCCCGTCATCGTGATCGTCCTCCTGGTGCTGGCCCTCGCGCTCTACGACTACTGGGAAGACTGCTGGCGCGCCAAAGACTGATCCGGCATGTCAAAGCCCGTTCTCTGGATCACCCGCAAGCTGTCGGCCAATACCGAGGCGCGCGCCGCGCGCGACTATGACGTCATCCTGAACCCCGAGGACCGCACCTTCAGCGCCGACGAGATCGTGGCCATGAGCCAGAAGGTCGACGCCATCCTGCCGTGCCACTCGGAGTGCTTCGATGCCACCACCACGGCGCGGCTTTCAGATCGGGTCAAGATCATCGCTAACCACTCGGTCGGCGTCGATCACTGCGACCTTGCCGTCCTCAAGGCGCGCGGCATTGTCGTCACCAATACGCCGGACGTGCTTTCCGATGCGACTGCCGAAATCGCCATGCTGCTGCTTCTCGGTGCCGCACGGCGCGCTGCCGAAGGCGACATGCTGGTGCGCTCCGGCAACTGGACCTCGTGGAGCCCGTCGTTCATGGTCGGCACGCAGGTGACCGGCAAGCGGATCGGCATCATCGGCATGGGCCGGGTCGGCCAGGTGATGGCCAAGCGTTGCCGGGGCTTCGGCATGGAGGTTTACTACCACAACCGCTCCCGCCTGCCTGAAGGCCTGGAGCAAGGTGCGATCTACCATGAGAGCCTAGATACCCTGTTGCCGGTGTCCGACTTCCTGTCGCTGCATTGCCCGGCCACGCCTGAATCCACCGGCCTGATGAATGCCGCCCGCCTCAGCCAGTTGCCAAAGGGTGCAATCCTGGTCAATTCGGCGCGCGGCGCATTGGTGGTTGAGGACGATCTTCTCGCAGCCATCGAGTCTGGCCACCTTGCCGCTGCCGGGCTGGACTGCTTCGTGACGGAGCCTGGCGGCAATCCGAAGTTTGCCAGCCACTACAACATCTTCATGTTGCCGCACATCGGTAGCGCGACCCGCGAGACGCGCGACGCGATGGGTTTCCGGGCGCTGGACAATCTCGATGCCTTCTTTGCCGGCCGGGAGCCGCGCGACCGCCTGGTCTGAGCACGAAGTTGCAGTAGCACCTGCCCCTGACCAGTACGAAACCGGGTGGCCTACCGATTGACGCATGTCATGGCAAGCCCCTGCCGTCCTCTGCCATCGTTGACATTATCGAAAGGCCATTCAGCGAGGAAAGTCCGTGGCAAACCGGGACAAGAAGGCACTGTCCGCCGTTGCGCCGCTTGCACCGCGCCAGCTTCGTGTCAGCACCGATACGTCGGATCTTGGCTTCAGGACGACAGCAGACCTTGAACCCCTGTCCGGGCTGATCGGCCAGAAACGCGCGCTTGGCGCAATCAGGTTTGGCGCCGAGATGGCCAAGCCCGGCTACAACCTGTTCGTACTCGGCCCTTCGGGCTTTGGCCGCCATACAGCGGTGAAGACCTTGCTCGGCGAACGGGCGTCAGGCCTGCCTGCTCCTGACGACTGGGTATACGTGAACAATTTTGCAGTTGCCCACAAGCCGAAAGCCCTGCGCCTGTCTGCGGGAACGGCCAACCGTTTCCGCGATGCCATGAACGAACTGGTGGACGACCTGCGCATTGCGGTGCCTGCAGCCTTCCAGGCCGACGAATACCGCGAACGGCGCCGATCACTTGAAGCCGAACTGGAAGATATGCACGAGCAGGCCTTTGAGGCCTTGCGCGAGAAAGCCGATGCCGAACACATCGCCATTCTCCGTACACCGATGGGCTTTGCCCTGGCGCCGATGTCGGATGGCAAGGTGATCAAGCCCGAGGTGTTCAACGCCCTTCCCGAGGCCACGCGCAGCGAGATGGAGGAAAAGATCAACCGTCTGCAGGAGGACCTTCGCGACGTTCTTGAGCGAATGCCGGCCATTGAAAAGGAACACCGGGAGCAACTTCGCAAACTGAACGCCGATACCGCCGGAACTGTGGTGGATGCCTCAATCGGCTCCATTGCCGGACGCTTTTCCGGTATCCCCGCGATCACCGAACACCTGAAGGACGTGCGCGACGACCTGGTTGCGCGGGCGGAACTATTTCTGGAGCGGACCCAGGCAGAGCTTGAAAGCCCGTTTCCGGAAGCGGCGGGCTCAAGCATTCGCGACGCGCGGTTCAGCCGCTACCTGGTCAATGTCATGGTCGCCAACGACCTTGATGGAGATACCGGCGGTGCGCCGCTGGTCGTCGAGGATCATCCCACGCTGGCCAATGTCGTAGGGCGCATCGAGCACCAGTCGCAGCAGGGCGCGCTGGTGACCAACTTCACCATGATCCGCCCGGGCGCCCTGCACCGGGCCAATGGCGGCTATCTCGTTCTCGACGCGCGCAAGGTTCTCTCCGAGATGTTTACCTGGGAGGCGCTCAAGCGCGCGCTGCGCAACGAAGAAATCACCATTGTTTCGCCTGCCGAACAGCTGAGCCTGGTTACGACCGTATCGCTTGAGCCTGAGCCCATTCCGCTCGACGTGAAGGTCGTTCTGGTAGGCGAGCGGCTGATCTACTACCTGCTGGCGGAGCTGGACCCCGATTTTGCCGACCTGTTCAAGGTGCAGGTGGATTTCAGCGAACAATTGCCGCGAACAGCGCAGAACATTGGTCTTTACGCGCGACTTGTCGCGTCCATCGCCGATCGGGAGAAGCTGCTGCCATTCAATGCAGCCGCAGTGGCGGCCGTGATTGACGAGGCCGCTCGCATGGCTGAGGATGCCGAACGCATTTCGCTCCAGGTGGGCCGGCTGGCGGACTTGTTGCGCGAAGCCGACTACTGGGCGCGCCAGTCCAGCCGGAAATCGGTGGCGGCGGCCGACGTTGCCCAGGCCGTTTCCGCCCAGATCTACCGTGCCGACCGCCTGCGCGAACTGAGCCACGAGGCCATCACCCGCGGCACCCTGCTTGTCGATACCGACGGCGAGGCAGTTGGCAAGGTGAACGGTCTGTCAGTGCTGGGGCTTGGCAACTTCAGTTTTGGCCGCCCCACGCGGATCACTGCGCGCACGCGCATCGGCTCTGGCAAGGTCGTCGACATCGAACGGGAGACGAAGCTCGGCGGCCCCCTGCACTCCAAGGGTGTGCTGATACTGACCGGGTTTCTCGCTGCAACCTTCTCTCTGGATGCGCCCATGTCGCTTTGGGCCAGTCTCGTCTTCGAGCAATCATACAGTGGCGTCGAAGGTGACAGCGCGTCTTCTGCAGAGCTCTACGCCCTGCTCTCGTCACTGTCCGGCCTGCCCGTCAGGCAATCGCTGGCAGTAACAGGCTCCGTCAACCAGCTTGGCGAGGTCCAGGCCATCGGCGGGGTGAACGACAAGATCGAGGGCTTCTTCGACATCTGCAATGCCCGCGGCCTGACCGGGCGGCAAGGCGTGTTGATACCGGCCTCGAATGTGAAACACCTCATGCTGCGGCAGGACGTGGTGGATGCGGTAAAGCAGCAGAACTTCGCGGTCTGGCCGGTTACGACAGTGGAACAGGGCATCGAACTGCTGACCGGTGTGCCTGCCGGTGAGCGCGGCCCTGCTGGTACATTTCCCAAAGACACTGTCTACGCAATGGTGGAAGACACCTTGCGCCGCTATGCCAGCATCAGGAAGGACTACCCTGGCCCCGGTGAGAGCGTGGATGGCGGATCCCGCCGGGAGCACAGCTGATGGGCACGACCGCAAGCACGCGCATCCTGCTGGGGCTGGACGCCGGCGAAGCACCCGAGGCAAGCATTGCACTTGCCGCCCGGCTCGCTGCCGCGCTGCGCGCTGCCATCCATGGCCTGCTGGTGGAGGAACAGGACCTGATCGACGCTGCCGCCCTGCCCTTCACCCGGATCATCTCGCGAAAAGGCACAGCTGCACCTGACTTCTCTACGGTCGCGTTGACGCGTTCTCTTGAACTTGCCGAACGCGGCTGCCGCGACATGCTTTGCGCCATGGCGCAGCCAGCGCACATACCCTGGACCATGCAGCGCGAACGCGGCGAACTTGGCGCTGCGCTGAGCGCCCGCGTGGAAGCCGGCGACATCGTGATCATGCCGCAGGCAGGAGGGCACCGCCGCGCCCAGGCCGATATCCGGCTGATGTCGCGCCGTGCCCGGGCAGTGGTCATGGTCAGGCGGTCGCGTCGGTCAGCCAGCGTTGCCTCAGGGCCAGTCGTTGTTCTTGATAGCGGCGAGCGGTCCGGAGCGGGGGCGATACCGCTTGCTGCGCAGCTTGCAAGCGGCATGGGCCGGCCCCTGCATGTTATCGTCATTGCCGGAACAGCCGCTGAGGCTGAAGCCATTGAACATCGCGCACGTGCGGCCGTCACGCCCGGCGCAGGCATCCGCTTTCACAGGGAATCTGCCTCACACACCGAAGCGATTGCCCGGCAACTGCGCATGCTGGCGCCGTCGCTGGTGGTTGCCGACATCGAGGCCGCGCTGCTGCGCAACGACGACACCTTGCTCGAGCTGCAGCGCGCGAGCAGCGCACCCCTGTTGCTGCTGGGAAGTGCAGCCCCCGAAGCCACCCAGTGACGCCCTATTGACCTTGATCATGGCGCAAGGCCTGCGCGGCTGCATCATGTGTGGACCGATAGGGACAAAGGGAGGCCAGACCCATGGCTGCCGGTTACCAGAGCACCATCGACCATACCATCCAGCTGACCAATGAATGGGTGCACCAGATCGACGAGCTGATGCCGTGGGACGATTCCAACAAGTCGTTCCGGCTTTTGCGGGCCGTGCTGCAGACTGTTCGCGACATGCTTGGCGTCGAGGAAGCTGCTCAGCTGAGCGCGCAGTTGCCGCTGTTCATCCGCGGGGTGTACTTCGAGGGTTGGAACCCGTCCGTTACGCCTTGTACCTTGCGTGAAAAGCCCGACTTCGTGGCCAGAATTGCCGAACGCTTCGCCCCGGACATCCTCGACGACCCGGAAACGATGATCAGCCACGTGCTGAGCATGCTCAATACGCGCATTTCCGGCGGCGAGATGCGAGACGTGCGCGATGCAATGCGCAAAAGCGTCCGGGACATCTGGCCCGAGCCGCGTGGCTAACTGCGCCCGGACCCGTCGCGGCCAGTCCGGGTTTGGCCATTGCCGTTGAAGCCGAGCCATGCCGCAAGTTTGGGATGGCGTGGTTTCAACCACGCTCCGAACTTCACCTCGAGCTTGCGCCGCCAGCGGCGAACAATGGGCGAATCGATGGACAATATGATGAGCCCCAATGGAATCATCCAGAATCCCAGCACCGGCAGGAAACCCAGAATGCCTCCCGCAACGAGCGCACCGCCCAGAATCCGGCGCGCCAGGACCGTGCCGGGTACCTTCAGGTAATGATTGCCAACCTTCACGCGCTTGCTCATTCGGGCACAGTTAGAGTGCCGGAAGGCCCCATACAAGGGGCTGTACGCGCTACAGCAGACGCCCGCACGGCCATCGGCAAATTTGTATGCAAATATCTGCCAGTTGGGGCTTTATCCCTCGCAACGTGTCTGCTATAGGCTTGCCACCATTCCGCGGTAGCTCAGCGGTAGAGCAATCGGCTGTTAACCGATCGGTCCGGGGTTCGAATCCCTGCCGCGGAGCCAGTTTCAGATCAAGCCCG
>JAHEBA010000184.1 GCA_024642465.1 Alphaproteobacteria bacterium | reverse complement strand
CGCAAAGGTAGACCGATCGAGATCGATCTACCTCAACTGACCAGTGCATCTGATCTGGCCAAGGCAAGCTCAAAGGTGACACAGCATCTGGCTGACGGCGTTATCTCGCCGGAAGAAGCCCAAGCCGTGATGGGAACACTGGACAGTGCGCTGCGCCTGTTCGAGGCCGGTGACCTTGAAGCCCGTATCGCTGCGCTGGAGCAAAGGTTCAGGCAATGAGTGGGTCTGCTCTCAACAAGCGCATCACAAAGCTAGAGGCCCACGTTCCTAAGACGCCAGAGAAGGTTGTGATGGTCACGAGTGAAGATCAAGTTCCAGATGGCTTTGATGGCACCATCATCGTTCTCACCGCAGCGCCTCTGCCTCAGCACCAGGTGGATCACCAATGCGAGCAAGCCTGACAAAGCGACTAGTCAAGGTGGAGCAAGCTCTACCATCGAAGGCCAAGGCGCAGGCATATCAGTCACAATGGCTGCAGTTGTTCGAGGAGTACGGTAGCCTCGGTCAAACTTCGTAGTCACACGCTCAGGGTATGCGTGACCCGATCGGACAAAGGCGACCGGCTAAGCCTCTATGGGTTACAGATGCCGGTGCTTTTGTCGTTTCCTCCCTCGCAAGGGGAGGACAACAAGCATGGGCCGGGCCGAGGTAGCAAGAAAGACGCCGCCGGTTGCGAAACAGGGGAGTGATCCGAAACCGACAGCGAGGGGGATGGGCTCCACTTTTTCCGGGGGTGCTGGAACCCAGAGATAGAGAAGCGCCTCAAGATGACAAGAACATGAAGCCAGCCCCACGGGATGATGGGTCAACGCCGCGTTTGTCAGCAGGGCAGAAAGTAGGGCATGATGTCATGCCGTTCTTACTAACATTGTTAAAACAGTGGGTTATGAAAGATAGTTGGCGGAGGGGGAGGGATTCGAACCCCCGGGACCGTGAAGCCCAACGGTTTTCAAGACCGCCGCAATCGACCACTCTGCCACCCCTCCGCGATTCAAATGCCGGTGTCAGTGCCGTTGTGAGGCTGGTTTACTCGTCCAGCGGTAAGGTGGCAAGGCCTGCCTGGCGCGGACCTGCGGCGAATACAATCAGCAGTCGAACCGGCCGCATTTCATAAACCGTTCACCATGTCTGTCCTAGTGTGGCCATAGATGGAAGCTAGCAATCGATTTCCATATTCCCGTGAAACAGGTAAGGGCCCGAATGAAACTGTTCCAGATATTGCTGTCGTCCATCGCGATGATGACCACCCTGATGCTGGCGGATGCGAATGCAGCAACCATTGCCGAGCGAGCCCAGGGCGTATGGGCGGATGAAGAGGGCAAATCTAATATCGAGATCGGACCTTGCGGTGATTTTCTCTGCGGCCGCATTGACTGGCTGCGCGAGTCGTTTGACGAAGCCGGAAAGCCGAGGACCGACGAAAACAATCCCGACGTTTCACAGCGCAACCGGCCGATTATCGGACTGACCATCATCAAGGGCTTGAGCCTAATTGAGGACGGAAACCTGTTGAAGGGTCTGGTCTACAATGCCGAGAACGGCAAGGTGTATGACATCTACCTGAACCCGGGCGGCTCCACGATGTCCGTCGAGGGCTGTTTCGCCATGTTCCTCTGCGGCTCGCAGACCTGGACGCGGGTAAAGTAACGTCCGTACGCAAATAATACCGTTGCGGCAGGCATTTGCACACCTCTGCCCGGCATGTCATAAGCGCGATGTTTTCCTGAGAGGCCCAGTCATGTCCACGTTCAGAAATTTTCTGATGTCTGCGGCGATTGCCGCAAGCGTGCTCGTTGCCACATCCAACATCCAGGCAGCGTTTGCCCAGACGGCGCAACCGCAGGCCGAAACCGGCCAGACGGAAGAACGGGACCTGTCGGCGCTTTCCTTCAAGGAAAAGAACGACCTGGCAAAGAAGGGCGATGTTGCCGCCCAGGTGTCACTGGCGCGGGACTATCTGGAAGGTGCCAATGGCGCGCGCAAGAGTTCTTCCCGGGCAGCGCGCTGGCTGACCACGGCAGCAGAGAAGGGCGATGCGGATGCGCAGTACCTGCTGGCCGAATTGCTGATGGAAGGCGCCAGCGGACTGAACGCCAATCCCGCGAACGCGCTGACGCTGTACGCAAGCGCAGCGGACAAGGGCAACGTCGAGGCGGCGTACAAGGCAGCGCACGGCTATCACTATGGCACGGGCGTGAAACCGGACCTCGCGCAGGCCGTCAAGTATTACACCAAGGCTGCCGACGGCGGGAACGTGGCCGCCAAGAACAATCTCGGGTTGATGTACCTGCAGGGCATGGGTACGGAGCGTTATCTGACCACTGCCTTCAGGCTGTTCGAGGAATCGGCAAAAACCGGCAACGCATGGGGTCAGAACAATCTTGGCGGCATGTACGAGATGGGCTGGGGTACTGCCAAGGATCTCGAACAGGCTCTTGCCTACTACGAAAAGTCCGCCACCCAGGGCAACAAGCACGGGCAGCAGAACCACGCCCGGCTGAAGGCCGTCGTGGCGGCTGCGAAAGCTGCTGAAGAAAAGCTTGAGGCAGAAACGAAGAAGGCGGCGGAGGAACAGCAAGGGTCTGCCGAGGCCGCCAAGCCCGCGAATGAAGCAGCTGCATCGCGACAGCCGGCTCCGACGGCAGAGCAGGCTACCGATGCCAAGCCAGAACCGGCAGCCGGCCGCAGCGCAACCACCAACTGACGCAACCAACCATCCTTCTGCCGAGACCGGCCATCAGCCTCCGCTCATGCCAGGGCAGGGGACGACAGGTCGTGCCCGCATCACGACGGCGCGCTCCGATTTTCCATGAACGATGCGTTAACCGTCTTTGGGAACCTCGCCTTTACCTAGATCGGGCAAGTATCGATCAACTTTTAGCCGTTCCGTTAGGACGGCGTTTTCCAGGCGCTGCAGGCATGCGCAAAGCCATGCCAAAAGCAGCCGCAACTACAGATCCAGGCCTCGAGAGAGCGAAATGGACAACACGCCGATCAGACTGCCGAACCGCAGCCGCAAGGGCTACTACATGCTGGGTGCAGGTCTTCTGTGCGCCATTGCCGTGACGGTGGCCGGTTGCTCTGGCGGCGGCAAGCAGGATCCGTTTGCAGGGGTAGGATCGCCATTGTGGGATGAGTCGAAGGGACCGATCCCGAAGGGCGGCGGCAGGCGCCATCTCGGCAAGCCCTACGAGGTGGCCGGCCAGAAGTTTCATCCTCGCCACGACCCGGGCTACGACCGGCAGGGGGTGGCGTCGTGGTACGGACCCAAGTTTCACAAGCGCATGACGTCGAATGGCGAGTGGTTCGACATGGAGCAGCTGACGGCTGCCCATACCACCATGGAGCTGCCAAGCTACGCCAAGGTGACCAATCTGAAGAATGGCCGGACCGTCATCGTGCGCGTCAATGACCGCGGGCCGTTCGTAAATGATCGGATCATCGACCTGTCGAAGCGCGCAGCAGACGAGCTCGGCTTCAGGGCGCAGGGCAAGGCGCCGGCACGGGTCCAGTACATCGGTCCAGCGCCGCTGAAGGATCCGGATTATGGCCATCTCGCTGCCATGAACCAGGAAATGGAGCGCGGCACGCCGCTGAACCAGATGATCGCCAGTGCGGATCTTCGCAACGGGCGGTATGGATCGGAAGCGCCTTCCTATGCGGCCGCCAGCATCACCGGCAATGCGACCGCGACAATTGCGCCGGTTGCTGGGGCAGGCGAGGTCTACTTCGTCCAGGTTGCGGCTTTCGCCGATCCGTCCAACGCGGATCGCGCTCGGGCAGATCTGTCGGACATCGGCCATGTGCTCGTCGAATCCGCAACGGGCAGTTATGGCCCGGTATACCGCGTTCGTGTAGGGCCGCTGGCGAACCCGTCAGATGCCGAAGCCGCACTCAACGCGGTGCGTGCCCGGGGTCATTCGGATGCCCTGGTCAAGATTGCAAGCTACTAGGTGCGCCGCAAAGGCTGACAATTCGCATCATCGCTGACCAGCGCGGTTGATCGGCCGTTCGTTGCTGAGTAGGCTGAGCATCGAACATGATGCGATCAGCTTATTCAGACGCGATCTACCGGATTGCCCGTAAAGGTAAGCGCGTTGGTGAACGGAACCTATTGCCGTTGCTGGCCGTGCTGGCCTTGCTTCTGGCGGCTGTCCTGCCTGCGCGAGCGGAAGAGTTTGATACGCGCGCCAGTCACGCCATCATCATGGACAGCAAGTCTGGCGCCGTGCTTTTCGCAAAGGATGCAGACCAGCAATTTCCGCCAGCCAGCATGACCAAGGTCATGACGATGCTGC
>JAHEBA010000183.1 GCA_024642465.1 Alphaproteobacteria bacterium | reverse complement strand
AACTTCCTCGCCTTGCTCATCAACGATCCGAGCCAGGCTATCGATCGGACGGCCAACTGATCCAACGCGTCTGTCATGCTCGGCCGGCCCGCAGTACATCGTCTCGCAAACTGTTTCCGTAAGGCCGTAAACGTTGACAATCTGCATGCCGAAGCGCGCTTCGCACTGCGTCCACAAGCTATTATCCAGATGGGCTGCCGTGGAAATCACGAATTTGAATTCGGGATAATCGAAGCTAGTATCGAACGATTCGTCGAGCGACTTGGTCAGCGCCAACACGGATGGAACGGTCACTAGGTGGGTCACTGCGTTCTTGTACATGTCCTGCATCATTTGCGGCAGGATATGTGGCGAGAATTTGTAGGGCCGCACAAACGTCGCGCCGCACATTAGGCACATCACGCCACCCTGGGTCAGGCCGTCTGTATGGTGAAATGGCAACAGATTCATCACCCGTGATTTATTATCCATCCTATAATTGCGAATGAAAGTTTGCATCTGCGCGTAAAGTGCGCGATGAGAAATCATCACTCCTTTGGGGCGCGATGTGGTGCCGGAGGTGAATAGGATGTAGGCGATTTCCTCATCGTCTACCTTGGCCATTGGCCAGTCGCCATTCTTGCCTAAATGCGCCTTGATGGCAGTGTCGATGTCGTTCGGATCAGCCGTGGCTTCATCGTTGGAACCTCTACCGAACAAACGGAAACTCGGCTTGGCAACCGGGACAGAGGTTTCGCTGACGCCCAGTTTGAAGGCAAAGCCATCATATTTCTCGCCGGCATCTTCGAGTGCGGCAAGGACGTCCTTGTCAGCGATGATGCCCTTTGCATCGGCTGCCTCAATCAGCGTGGACAGTTCGACAACAGGAGCTTTCGGGTCAAGGATCACGCTGGTTACGCCGCTCAACAATGCCGCGTAGAAGCAGGTCAGCAGTATGCGATCCCTGGTTGTCACGATGACAATTCTTTCGCCCTGCACCGCGCAACTTGAGAAGTATACAGACAGAGCCTGAACGTCCGCCCCGAGTTGCTCATAAGTGACGTGGCTTTCCCCCTTCAAGTAGGTCTGTTTCTGGTAGGATGTAAAACTCCGATAGATATGAGAATTCAGTTTGGACACTTACCGGTCCCTCCGTGAATCACTAAGCACTGGGCTGTTTGAATGGCACTCTAGAGAATGCGGAATATGTGTTAATTTTCCTTTTCTGATATCTCTTGAGTGCATTGATTTTTGGTGGGCGAGATCAGTGATCTGGCCTGCCCAGCTGTCGCTGATGGGGAACACGCATAACGAGATGAATTCTCAGAGCAGACGCAAGGCACGCCAATGACTGAAAGCCCACCCCTAAATGCTGGTCAACGTTTCGGCCGCCTGCCTTCCGTTGGCTACGGATTGGCCATCTCCATTTGGCTGACAGGCTGTTACTTCATCGTAGAATTGGCATTGGCCTTTGGACAAGATCGATCGCGATCCGGTCTCATGCCATCCCTACCTCTTCCGCGTTAAGGGGGTTGTCTAATGACCATGTTAGCGGCGAGGAGATTGATTTGTCGCCGATCTGCATTCGGACCTATCGAATGCGCTTCGACTGCACTTGATGCTGTGGATGGCTCCTCCGCCGGCATCGCGATATGCCAAGTTTGCGGTGTCATCTGAGGAACCGCCAAGGAGGAGCCACCCATGGAAAAGAAGTGGGCGTCCTTCGAGTGCGCGCGCACCGCTACTCATAACTACCTGACACGCCGGTTCGTCAGGGGATGACTTCCGGAGTTGGCAGATTGCGTCGAAAAACTCGATCCCTGGTCGGTGCTGGTTCGGCTGGTTGCAGTGGATCGCGAGGGGCTTTGATGGTTCACCTTGGCATTGGCTGTGGGTGAGGAACGAGCTTTGCGAGTTTCCTGAGGTTCTGGGCGGTGGCTGCGAGGTGGAACTCGTCGCGGGCGCCGTTCGGCCCTCGTAATCGGAGCCGGTCGAGCTTCAGGATGCGCTTCAGGTGGGCAAACAGCATCTCTACTTTCTTGCGCGCCCTGCTTGAGGCGGCGTAGGCATCGGTTGCGGCGATGTCACGGACCATGTCGCGAGCCCCTTCGTAGATCGATCGCAGGACCTTGCGCGCAGGCGCTTTCCGGCAACACTGCCACTTAAGTGGACAGCGCTCGCAGTCGAGCTTGCTGGCGCGGAATCGCACCATGCCATCGGCATCGGCCAGCGGGCTCTGACGCTGACAGGCCCTGCGGCGCGGGCGAAGCTGATTGCCTGCAGGACAACTGTAGACGTCGACCTGGTCATCGTAAGCGAAGTCGGCCTTATCGAAGCAGCCATCGCGGCGCTTCGACTTGTTAAAAACCCCGATTTGCGGCTCGAAGCCATGTTCATAAACAAGCCATCCCAGCATGTCAGCTGACCCGTAGGCGGTGTCGGCCATCAGCGCTTTCGGATAAAGCCCAAAGCGGGCAAGCGTGTTATCGATCATTCTTCTTGCGGCACCAACTTCGGCCTGGCGGATGGCGCGGGTGGCTTGCACATCCACGATCACGGCATGATCGGTGTCGATCAGATAGTTGTCAGTATAGGCGAATAACGCGGGCCCCTTGTGAGCCCCGGTCCATTGCGCTGCCGGGTCGGAATGGGAGATAAACTTCGGATTCACGTCGCTGGCTGCACCAAAGGCGGCTTCATCCAGCGTGTCGAGGTACTCGCGTACGGCACGTGGTGCATCGTGGGGATCGAGACGTTCAAGTTGCCAACCCAAGCCCGCAGACAAGCCAGGTCATCAGCGTGGCCAGCGAGTACTGGTTGCGCAATCTGGTGGGCACGCTGCGCATCCACGCCGCTAGTACCTAGACTCCAAGGCAGGCCAGGCCCCAAAAGCCATAGGCGGTGTCCAGCAGGCCGGTTACTGATTTGCTTGCCAGAGCCGGCGCCATCACGTCCCAGGCCTGCCGGCCGCCCAGCAGCCACGCATCCATTCGTGCAAAGGTCTCGTCCCACGAGAACGGCACCAGCCATGTAATCTTCATCTTCCAGTACAGGAAGCACGTCATGAACAGCACGGACGTGCCCGCCGCCAGCAGCGGCCGGATGGTCCGGCCCGCCAGATCAGTGTGCATCGCATGGTCGGCAAACGCCTGCACAAGGCTTGCCTGCGAGCGCGTCCGCAGCACCATCAGCATTACGGCTGCTGCGGCAGCCAGCACCACCAGCGCTACGGCTAGATTGATCCGCTTGGCATAAACGGAAATCGACGGCATCAGCGTATCGCCGATGACCAAGGTGGTGGCAAGCGTTATAGAGAGGCAGACGGCGAATGCGCCATAGAACAGCCGGCTGCTGCTCAGTTAGCGCAACATGGCATTGCCGAGCAGTCCTGCCAGCCGCCCCGCCTGCAACGGAGCATTGTCAAGACCGGCAGCGGCGCTGGCTTCGCCTAGAAGATTGCTGTGCATGGCCCTGATCCTCTCCCCGCTGACATTGGCAGTCAGGGAAACAGAACCGGGCTAACATCGAGTAAAAGGCTTGGTTTCGATTGTGCTTACTTGAAACCGACCTTGCGGATCCGGGCCTGCACGTTCTTGCCTTTCCAGTCCACCGTGGCGGTGTCGTTGCACCATCGGCCCTTGAACAGGCCGTTTTCCTTGTCGACCTTGAAGGTGAAGCGAACGCACTTGCCATCCTTGCTGACGGGACCACCCGTATAGACGCCGGGGATCTTCAGCTGGATGCGGCAGTCGCGGGTCAGCTCCGCGCCAGCAGATTCCTCGGTACCGCGAAAGTTTCCGGTGATCATGTAGGTTCCAGGCTTTGCCCATCCCTGCCCGCACCCGGCATTGGCTTGAGCGGGCAAAAGACACATCAGGCCTGTTCCGGCGAGCAAGGCCGGCAGCCTGATCAGATTGGCAACGTGCATGTTGTGTTCGAGTCCTGTTGGTCAGTGTTATCGTCCGTGCGCACCGCGCCGCCCATATCGCAGATGGCACTGACCCTTCCGCTTCCCAGCATGCGGGATAATGGTGATGTTTATGACTGGTTGCAAGGTCGCCGGTGCACAAAATCAGCCGTATGCCAATGAATCTGCACATGACGGCTGCATGATTGCATTCGCGGTGGTGTAAGCGGCCAGCCGAATCTGGTCGGATGAAACAACCGGTGAATTGCGCTAGTCTCATTTTCAATGTCATCAAAATGCGGAGTACGTGAGCGATGAACAAGCCGGCCCATCTCGACATGGCTGCGTGGGAGCCGACGCCGAACAATCTCGAAGCCTTTTTCATGGGCTTCACCCCCAATGCGGCATTCAAGAAGCGCCCGCGCCTTATC
>JAHEBA010000182.1:525-4324 GCA_024642465.1 Alphaproteobacteria bacterium | reverse complement strand
TTTGCAAGCTTCCTGCGTGCTGCTGCCGTCGATCACGAGCTTGCCATGCTTCCCAGGAGCAGGCGCAGCCGCATTACACGGGCCGTCCTGGCAAATGCGGCGCACAACAAGTTCTGCCTGAGCTCAGTCCTGGAGCAATTTGCTGCTGCGATGGTGGAGAGGGTTTGACGTGAGGCCTGAATAGCGGCAGTTCCTGATGCTGTGGACGGCTCCTCCGCCGGCATCGCGATGTGCCAAGTTTGCGGTGTCATTAGAGGAACCGCCAAGGAGGAGCCATCCATGGAAAAGATTAGCACGATTGGTCTGGACATCGCGAAGAACGTGTTCCAGGTGCACGGCATCGATGAGACCGGCAACATTGTTGTGCAGCGCCAGTTGAGGCGGCGGCAAGTGCTTTCATTTTTTGAGCGCCAATCGCCCTGTCTGGTTGGCATGGAAGCCTGCGCGACCGCGCATTACTGGGCGCGGGAGCTGGTCAAGCTTGGTCACGAGGTCAAGCTGATGCCGCCTCGATATGTGAAGCCCTATGTGAAGCGGAACAAGAATGATGCGGCTGACGCTGAAGCTATCTGCGAGGCCGTCACACGGCCAACCATGCGGTTCGTCGCGATCAAGACACCGGAGCAGCAATCGGTGTTGATGCTGCACCGGACCCGCCAGCTGTTCGTGCGCCAGCGGGTTACCTTGACCAATGCGATCCGTGCCCACCTGGCCGAGTTCGGCATAGTGGCCGGTACCGGGCGCAACGGTCTGGAAGCCTTGCTTGAGCTGATTGGCAAGGAAGGGGATGAACGTATCCCGGCTGCAGCGCATGAGTGCCTGATGGCGCTGGTCGTGCAGTTGCAGCTCGCCAAGCGCCAGATCCTGGAAGCTGACCGGCGCGTCCTTGCTTGTCACAAGGCCAGCCCGGTCTCCCGTCGCCTTGAAGCAATCCCCGGTGTCGGCCCGCTGATTGCCACCGCCCTTGTGGCCAGCATTCCCGATCCCCAGGCATTCCGATCCGGCCGGGACCTGAGTGCGTGGATCGGACTGGTGCCCAAGCAGAACTCTCGCGGCGGCAAGGAGAAGCTCGGGTCGATCTCCAAGGCGGGCAATCGGTATTTGCGCCAGCTGCTGGTGGTCGGCGCCATGTCGCTGATCCTGCGTGCCAGGCAACTGGGTTATACGCGCCCCCCCTGGCTGGCGCGTCTCATGGAGCGTCGATCAGCCAAGGTCGTTGCCGTAGCCCTGGCCAACAAGATTGCCCGGACCGCATGGGCCATGATGGCACGTGGCGAGGCCTATCGGGCACCAGGGCAACAGGCTGCCTGACAGACATACACGATACACGCGAGCCAAGCAGTTCGCGAAACGAGGTTGGAAAGGGCAATGATCCGATAACGCACCCGAGCCAGTCGGCCCACGAGGCGGGACAACCCATTTGTGCCATGGCGCTTCAAAGCGCGTGTTTTTGACCGGGACCCGTCCTCGCGGAGAGCATTATGGCCAGCGGTCATGAACAGTGCCGCATCAACAGGCCGAACACATGGCAGCTCCGACCAGCAGTGCGTCATCAATCAGATCCCTTGACAGCACGGAGCCGTCCACACATGGCACGAAGCAGCCACCTTTGGGCGATCGGTCAGATAGTCTGTTAGGGCGGCAACAGCGAACATTCTCTCTGAGAAGCAAAACCGGCCTCTGTTGACCCACTCGGACATTCAGATTGCAACACACTTATTGACGGGACCCTGATGTGACAACGATTGCCAGGTAACCAAATACGAGGCCAGCCGCCTTGCAGCCCTAACGTGAAAACGCCCTGAAGAATGCGTTGCAACCATTGCCGCAAGGCATCTGAACGCCTTGAGTTGCTCAGGCGTGATCGGCAACAGTCGAGACAAGCCAGTCTGTGAGCTTCTTGAGCTTCGCCTCGTTTGCCCGCGCTTCCCTGATGCAGAGATAATAGGTCCTGCCAGACGGGATAAGCGCATCATCAAACGCAATGACCGTGCCTGAACGAATCTCGCGCGCTGCGAGGAAGTCGGGAACGAGCGCAATCCCCTGTCCTGCCTTGGCCAATTCGAGGGCAAGAAAATAGTGGCTGCAAAGCCGGAATGATCCATCCTGGATATCGCTGAGCCTGGTGCCGGTTACCCGGCAATAGTCGATCCAATCCTGTCCCTGACGGTCGGGTTCCGGATCGGTGGTGATCAACCGATGCTTCGTGGTTCCTTTAGCCTGCTGTTTCGAAGCCGGCGCCTCGACCGCAATCAGCAGCTCTTCCTTTAGCGGAATGGCCGCATAGCCTGACTTCAACTCGTCTGCCACGACGTAGGCATCTGCCACTTCGTTGGCAAAAAGTGGATTCTGGGCATAAAGACGAAGCTCAAGATCGATTTCAGGGTAAGAGCGGTAGAAGTCTTCTATTCTTTCAGTCAGCCAGCCAGGGCCAAACGTGCTGCACACTGCAAGCTGCAGTTTTTGCTGCCCTTCGCCCACAAGGTCTTTCACCAGGTCTTCCAGACCTTCAAAGGCAACCGACAGTTTCTGGCCCAGTTTTTCGCCGGCCGGTGTCAGCGCAATGCCCCGCCCGGACTTCGCAACCAGCTGCTGGCCGACTACCTCCGAGAAGCGCCGGATCTGGTGACTGACTGCACTCTGCGTAACGCCCAGATCGCTTGCCGCCAGCTTCACTGAGCGTCGGCGGGCAAGAGCTTCAAAATACTGAAGGCTGCGTAGAATATTTGGATCTTTCTTTTCCATCGGCCGTCGTCGCTCACCAATTATGCAGTCATGCACTTGCTATGCTTTTCTCCGATCCCTTCGGAGTCTGCTAGGAAAAAAACTGTTGGCCGCCTATCGCGCTTGCCCTGCGCTCAGCAAGGACAATATGGCAGACTTTCCACCAACATGTGAAAATTTTTCTGTAAAGATGAGATTTGATCATCTATAACTCCGCCAGTGGGCCAAGTGCGGACTAAAGCGCCGCTCGACAGGCCGACTCGCAGAGGTGAGCACGTAAGTCGATCGCATGTCTTTCGACGTGTTGAGGTTCTCCTGTGACTAGCTTCAGAGGAGCGATAAGCGTGAGCATCATCTGGACCATCATCATCGGGTTTGTGGTTGGGGTCATTGCCAAGTTCATCATGCCGGGACGAAACGAACCGTCCGGCTTCGTCCTGACAACGATCCTCGGCATTATCGGAGCTTTTGTCGCGTCCTACGTCGGCCAGGCTATTGGGCTCTATGGCGCCAATGAAGGTGCCGGGTTCATCGGAGCTGTCATCGGAGCAATTGCCGTATTGGCGGTTTGGGGCATGTTCGCCAAACGCGCATGATGAAGAAAACAGAGCAACCCGGTCAAACTTGGGACCAATAGCGACCAGGAGTTAGAGCAAATGGCAAGACGACCGACCAAGAATACGATGCCGTCCTGGGGTGCGCTGCTCGGCATGCTCGCTATTGCCGGGTACCAGAACCGGGACAAGCTCATCGAGCTGCTGAACAAGGCCAAAGCCGGTCTGGACGCCAGTACCGGCGAAGAGAACAAGGGCCGAATGAAGGAGATAGCGGACCAGATCGGTCAGCGTGAAGCTCCGGAGATTGTCACTGATGCCGTCAAGGGCGTTGTTGAGGGAATGAGAAAATCGAGCCTTGGCCCAATCGTCGACAGCTGGATCGGCAAAGGTGCGAACGAGCCGGTCCATGGTCAGAAACTTGAGCAGGCCGTCGGGCAAGACCTGATCGATGAGCTCGCACGGCGGACAGGATTGTCAAAATCCGAACTGCTCAAGCGGCTTGCCACGGATGTGCCGCG
>JAHEBA010000182.1:0-515 GCA_024642465.1 Alphaproteobacteria bacterium | reverse complement strand
AAGGGAAATGGCCCAGCTGAGGCTGGTTTGGGGCTGGCAAGCACCCCGTAAGACTTAGCTTCACATAGTTCTGACCGGAGATCCGACATGGACCTGACTTCCCTTCTCATACAGGCAATCGGCGGCGCGATTGGTGGGGCTGGTGGCGGCAAGGCCGTCAAGCCGGCGGACCTTGGCCCAATTGGCAACATACTCGCTGGCGCACTTGGTGGGGCCGGAGGCGCTATCGCGACGGGTGGTGGCGGCATCCTGGGAAGCCTGCTCGGTACAGCCGCAAACAGCGGTGTGGACTTCGGCGCCCTTGCCGGCCAACTCGTTGGAGGTGGTCTGACCGGGCTCATCGTACAGGTCGTTGTCGGCATGATCGTCAACAAGCTGAAGGGCTGAGCGGGCACAATTTCAGTCTACAGGATCAGCCGCGCTCGCGGCTTTGATTGCCTGTCATTGAGGGAAAGAAAGAATGACAATTATTGACCGACGGAAGTTCACGGTGCTGGGTGCTACAGCGCTGACGG
>JAHEBA010000181.1 GCA_024642465.1 Alphaproteobacteria bacterium | reverse complement strand
TACGCCATCGGCGACATTCCGCGCCCGCCCCACTGGTCGGGTTTCCGCATCAGGCCGCTCTACATCGAGTTCTGGAAGGACGGCGCCTTCCGGCTGCATGACCGGGTGGTATTCCGCCGGGCCTCGCCTGACGAACCGTGGACCAAGACGCGGCTTTATCCGTGACCGGGTTTGGCCTATAGCTTGACCTTCACATTTCGGAGATTTCGATGCCCGGTACGCAAACTGCAAACTCGGAGCGCAAGACGCTGATCCTGACCGGTGCCTCGCGCGGCATTGGACATGCCACGGTGAAGCGGTTTTCGTCCGCCGGCTGGCGCGTGATCACCTGTTCGCGCCACCCGTTTCCGGAGAATTGCCCGTGGGAAATGGGTCCGGAAGACCATATCCAGATCGACCTGTCGGACATGGACGATGTTGCGCGCGGCGTGGCGGAAATGCGCGAGCGGCTGAAGGACCAGGGCTCGCGGCTCAACGCGCTGGTCAACAATGCTGCCATCTCGCCCAAGCTCGAGGGCGGGGCGCGCATGAACACCTTCGACACCAGCGCCGCCGACTGGCTCAGGGTGTTCAACGTCAACTTCTTCGCCCCCGTCATGCTGGCCCGCGGCCTCGTGGACGAGCTGAAGCGGGCGCAAGGGTCGGTGGTTAACGTAACCTCGATCGCGGGCTCTTCGGTGCACCCGTTCGCGGGCGCGGCCTATTCGACATCCAAGGCGGCACTTGCTTCGCTGACCCGCGAAATGGCGCATGACTTCGGCCCGCTGGGCGTGCGCGTCAACGCAATCTCGCCGGGCGAAATCGAAACCTCGATCCTGTCGCCGGGCACGGAGAAGATCATCCCGCAGATACCGCTGCGTCGCCTGGGCCAGCCGGAAGAGGTGGCCAAGGCCATCTACTTCCTGTGCACCGACGCCTCGTCTTACGTAACCGGAGCGGAGATCCACATCAATGGCGGCCAGCATGTCTGACAAGGCAGGCCGCCGGCCCGAGACGATTGCCGCGCAGGCGCTGGATGCGGTGGACAAGGTAACCGGCGCTATTGTGCCACCGCTCTACACCGCCACCACCTATGCCCGCGACGATGATTACCAGCTCGTCGGCAAGCACCTTTATTCGCGCTATGGCAACGAGACCATCGACCACGCCGAGCGGATCATTGCCGCACTCGAAGGCGGCCATGCCGCGATGGTCTACGCCTCGGGTCTGGCGGGCCTGGCCGGCTTGCTGGAAACGCTGCAACCGGGTGGCAAGGTCGTTGCGCCGAACATCTTCTACTGGGGCAGCCGCGACCTGTTGAATCACATGTCGCGCACTGGCCGCATCATGGTCGAATACGTGGACATGACCGATGAGGCTGCCGTGAAGGCGGCGGCGAACAGTGCGGAACTTCTCTGGATGGAAACGCCGGTCAACCCGACCTGGGATGTGGTCGATATCCGCAAGATGGCGGACATCGCCCACGAGGCAGGTGCTATTCTCGCCGTCGATTCCACCGCTGCCAGCCCGGTCGTCACGAGGCCGTTCGAGCATGGCGCGGACGTCGTGTTCCACTCGGTCACCAAGTACCTCAATGGCCATTCTGACGTGCTCGGCGGTGCGCTGGTGACGAAGGAAGACAATGCCCGCTGGCAGGCGGCGAAACACGTCCGCGCCATCACCGGCGGCATCCTCGCGCCGTTCGAAAGCTGGCTGCTGATCCGCGGTATGCGCACGCTGCACGTGCGGGTTCGGCAGGCAAGCCACAATGCGCTCGCCATCGCCCGCCACCTTGAACATCACCCAAAGGTGGAGCGCGTGCTCTATCTGGGTTTGCAGTCTCACCCCGGCCATGAGATTGCCCGGCGCCAGATGAGCGACGGCTTTGGCGGCATGCTGTCGGTGTGCGTCAGGGGCGGCATGGTGAAAACCGGCCGCTTCGTGCGCGCTCTGAAGCTGTTCCTGCCGGCAACCTCGCTGGGCGGGGTGGAGAGCCTCGCAGAGCACCGCAAGGTGATCGAGGGGCCGGAGAGCCCCATTCCCGACAATCTGGTGCGCATCTCGGTCGGTATCGAGGCGGAGGCCGACCTGATCGCCGACCTGGAACAGGCGCTGGACAAGGCATGAGACGGCGGCTGCTGGCTGCACTTGCCGCCGCCGCCATGCTTGGCCCGGGTGTTGCGCAGGAGCGCCTGCCGGATGGCATCGTCAGCACGGGCAACAACGACATCGCGCAAGCCTGGCTGACCCAGCCAACGGATCGCTACGCTCACGGCATTCTGGGCGATGCCATCGAGGCGGGCGGACTGATGGTGAAAACCCGCAACGGCAAGACGCTCGAACTCGTTCTGCCAGAGAAGTTCGTGTTCGAGGACCGGCAGGCGCGCCTGCATGATCTGGATGGTGACGGCCGCGCCGAGATCATCGTCGTGCTGACCAGCGTGACCAAGGGCGGCGCACTGGCGTTTTATGGCGTGCGCGATGGTGCAATCGTAAAGCTGGCCCAAACCCCGCACATCGGCCGGTCGAACCGCTGGATCAACCCGTCGGAGTTCGCCGACCTTGACGGCGATGGCAACATTGAAATCACCGCCGTGTGGAAGCCGCATCTGGCGCGCGAGCTTCAGGCCTGGCGCTATGCGAACGGCACGCTCACCCACGTCACCACCATCGAAGGCTATTCCAACCACGAGATCGGCTCGCGCGTTCAGGACATGTCGGAGGTGATGAAGCTGTCCGACGGTCGCACCGCGCTGGCCATCCCCACGCCAGGTTATGACGAGATCGCCTTCCTTGTTCTAAAGGGCGAAAAGTTCAGCGAAGTGGCGCGCGTGGCCGTCGGCGGCAAGATCACGTCACGCATCGCCACCAGTAAAAATGGCCGGCGGCTTGAGTTCGCCACCGGCCAGAAGAAGCGTTCGATAGATATTCCCTAAAGGCCCGGCAAGTCAGCCGCCGCCTAGGCGACTGTCTTCACTTCAAGCTGCACGCCCGTCGCCTCCTGCAAATGATGAATGATGGCGAAGAGGTTTTCAGCCCTTGGGTTGCCGGTCTTGCTGAACATCCGCATCAGGCTTTTCGGATCCTTACCAACGCTTTCTGCCAGCGACTCAAATCCGACAGTGGCGTTGATGTAATCGCGCAGCACAGTCTTCCCGGTTGCCGTATCGCCGTCCAGAAGGGCCTCGACAGCCTCGGAGAGAAGCGCCGCCCTGAATGCGGCGTCACGTTCGGCTCGCGCCTTGACTGTCTCCCTGAAGTTTCTTGTAAGAGGCATTATCCGCGCTCCTTCTTGCGTTGCTTGTATTCTGCCCAGCGCAGTTGAGCCTGCTCGATGTCGTTCTGCTGCCGCCGCTTCGTGCCCCCAGCGAGCAGGATCACCAGTTCGTTGTCATCCTTGCCAAAATAAATGCGGTAGCCGGGGCCCCGATCGATCCAGTATTCGAGAACGCCGGCGCCAACCGTCTTCACATTTGACAAGTTACCCTGCTCCATTCGGATGAGGGAAACGGCGACTTTGGCTGCTGCTTGAGCATCCAGTGAAGCGAACCAGTCACCAAAGGGACTTCTGCCGCTTGTGTCCAGATACTCAAGTAGCTCCTTGATTAATATGGTAACCTATACGGCACCATATTTCAAGCATGCAAAGGTCGGCGGCTTGAGTTTGCCACCGGCCAGAAAAAGCGTTCGATTGTGATCCCGTGAGGGCGTCGTAGGTCAGCCGCGCAGGCCTTCCTTCTTGATCCACGCTGCCGTGTCGTTCAGCGCGCCTTCGTAGCGGTCGAACATCTCGTTGATTTCGCTCTCAGTGATGATCAGCGGCGGGCACAGGGCGACCGAGTCGACCATGGCGCGCACCATCAGGCCCCGCTGTTGGGCAAACTTCATCATCGTCGCGCCGACCAGCTTCTTCGGGTCGAACGAGGCCTTGGTGGCCTTGTTCTCGACGATTTCCGCCGCACCGATAAAGCCCTTGGTGCGCACGTCGCCGATCAGCTCGTGGTCTTTCAGCCTGTTGAAGCGGCCCTCGAACACCGGCGCCAGCTTGGCCACGTGGTCGATGATGCCGTCGCGCTTGTAGATTTCCAGCGTCTTCAGCGCCACGGCTGCCGCCACCGGGTGCGCGGTGTAGGTGTAGCCGTGGCCGAACACGCCGATCTTCTTCGACTGGTCTAGCATCGCCTGGTAGAGATCTTCCTCGATGGTGATGCCGCCCAGCGGCATGTAGGCCGAGGTGATCGCCTTGGCCATCGATACCGAGTGCGGCTTCATGCCCATCGTCTCCGAACCGAACCACTTGCCGGTGCGCCCGAAGCCGCAGATCACTTCATCGGCAATGAGGCGCACGTC
>JAHEBA010000061.1 GCA_024642465.1 Alphaproteobacteria bacterium | reverse complement strand
GAGAGATAGCCAAGATCACTCTGCTTGCACATGCTGCGCAATTCCAGTGCCATATTCGCCACGTAATTGCACACTTCGGCACGGGAAACCGGGCCATCGGACGCTGGATCAGACGCAAATCCCACTATGCCTTTCATTCGCCGCCCCGTTTGTGGTCTGGCGCTCTCCGCTCGCCGCTCCTTGGTGAGAACAACCCTAGCTGATTTTAGTTATGGTTGTACCCATGTATTGGATATACGAGCTGCGTGTATCGAGTTTTGAGGCGATGCCTTGCGTTTCACTTGCATTTGCGCATATGACGCAGGTCCAGCCGATGAACGAACTGGCTCACGGCACATGAATTCACCCTCAAAGTCTGTCGGAATCGCATGAACGTCGTCGTTGTCGAGTCGCCTGCAAAGGCCAAAACAATCAACAAGTACCTGGGCAAGGATTACCAGGTTCTGGCGTCCTATGGGCATATCCGGGATTTGCCCGCCAAGGATGGCTCGGTGCGTCCGGACGAAGATTTCGCCATGTCCTGGGAGATGGATTCGAAGTCGTCCAAGCGGCTGAGTGACATCGCTGCTGCGCTCAAGTCTGCTGACAAGCTGATCCTGGCCACTGACCCCGACCGCGAGGGTGAGGCGATCTCCTGGCACGTGCTTGAAGTGCTCAAGCGCAAGGGAGCGTTGAAGGACAAGGAAATCGAACGGGTGGTGTTCAACGCCATCACCAAGTCCGCCGTCACTGATGCCATACAGCATCCCCGCCAGATCGACGATGCTTTGGTCGAGGCTTATCTGGCCCGGCGGGCGCTCGACTACCTGGTTGGCTTCAACCTGTCGCCGGTCCTGTGGCGCAAGCTTCCGGGCGCGCGCTCTGCCGGGCGTGTGCAGTCGGTTGCCCTGCGGTTGATCTGCGATCGTGAACTGGAGATCGAGCGGTTCAAGCGCGAGGAATACTGGACCATCGAGGCGCTGATGAGCACCGGCGACGGCCAGACCTTCCCGGCCCGCCTGCAAGCCATTGCCGGCAACAAGCTGGGCAAGATGGACATTGCCGACGAAGCATCCGCAAAAGCCATCGAGGCTGCGCTGAAGGATGCCCGCTACAGCGTCGGCAACGTCGAGACCAAGCCCGCCAAGCGCCACCCTGCCCCGCCCTTCACCACCTCGACCTTGCAGCAGGAAGCCTCGCGCAAGCTCGGCTTCTCGTCCCAGCGCACCATGCAGGTTGCGCAGAAACTCTATGAAGGCGTGTCGATCGATGGCGATGTGACAGGCCTGATTACCTATATGAGAACTGATGGCGTACAGATGGCGAACGAGGCAATCGCCGCCTGCCGCAATGTCATTCAGGGTCAGTATGGCGAGCCCTATCTGCCCAGCGAACCACGCATCTACAAGACCAAGGCCAAGAACGCCCAGGAGGCGCACGAGGCCATCCGCCCGACCGAACTGTCGCGTCTTCCGGACGACGTGCGCCGTACCCTCGATGCCGACCAGTATGCGCTCTACTCGCTGATCTGGAAGCGCACCATGGCAAGCCAGATGGAGAGTGCAGACTTCGAGCGCACCAGCGCGGACATCATGACCACCGGCCAGGACGGCAAGCAGTACACCTTGCGCGCCAACGGTTCGGTGTTGAAGTTCGACGGCTTCCTGAAGGTTTACGAGGAAGGCAAGGACGATTTGGATGACGAGGAAGACCGCCGCCTGCCGAAACTCGCCAAAGGCGACGTGGTCGGCGCGCGCAAGATCGAGCCCGTGCAGCACTTCACCGAACCGCCGCCGCGTTATTCCGAAGCCTCGCTCATCAAGCGCATGGAAGAACTCGGCATCGGCCGGCCCTCGACCTACACCGCCATCCTGACGGTGCTGAAGGACCGGGGCTATGTCCGCATGGATCAGCGCCGGCTGATCCCCGAGGACAAGGGCCGGCTGGTGACGGCGTTCCTGGAATCCTTCTTCCAGCGCTACGTCCAGTACGATTTCACCGCCGACCTGGAGGAACAGCTCGACCAGGTCTCCGCCGGTGACAAGAACTGGAAGCAGTTGCTGGCCGACTTCTGGAAGGACTTCTCCGGACAGATTGACGAAACCAGGGAATTGCGCGTCACCAACGTGCTCGACGCGCTCAACGACCTTCTCGAGGCCCACGTCTTCCCCGAACGCGAAGAAGGCAAGCCGCGCCGCTCCTGCCCATCCTGCGACAATGGGCAACTTTCGCTGAAGCTCGGCAAGTTCGGCGCCTTCGTGGGTTGCTCGAACTATCCCGAGTGCCGCTATACGCGCCAGCTCGGCACCAGTGGCGAAGGCGATGCCCAGGCCGTGCCGGCAGACGGCATCCTGCTTGGCGAAGACCCCGAGAGCGGTCAGCAGGTTACGCGCCACGATGGCCGGTTTGGGCCATATGTACAGCTTGGCAAGGCCGAGGAAGGCGAGAAGCCGCCGCGCGCGTCCATTCCCAAGTCCGTCAAGGCAGAGGATGTCGACCTTGAACTGGCATTGCGGCTGCTGTCCTTGCCGCGCGAGGTGGGGCTGCATCCGGAAACCGGCAAGCCGATCACCGCAGGCCTGGGCCGCTATGGGCCGTTCGTGCTGCATGAAGGCGTCTATGCCAATCTTGCCGACTTCGAAGAGATCTTCACCGTGGGCCTGAACCGCGCGGTCGACCTGATCGCCGAGAAACAGGCATCGCGGGGCGGCCGTGGCCAGCAAAGCGCACTCAAGGACCTTGGCCCGCATCCGGACGGGGGCGGCAACGTACTGGTGATGGATGGCCGATACGGCCCATACGTCAAGTTCGGCAAGGTCAACGCCACCCTGCCCAAGGAGGTCACGCCGGACGCGGTCAGCATGGCGCAGGCAGTCGAACTGATTGCGGCCAAGGGCGGCGGCAAGGCGAAGGCAAAGAAGAAGGCTCCGGCAAAGAAGAAGCCGGCAAAGAAGGCCGCAAGCAAGGCTGCCGAATGACATGGCAAAACCACGGGGCCTGCCATCGCCCGAACAGATCCTGGAATTCCTGAGAACCGCCGACGCCAAGACCGGCAAACGCGAGATTGCGCGCGCCTTCGGCATCAAGGGCGCCGACCGGGTGGAGCTCAAGAAGCTGCTGCGCAAGATGGCTGACGACGGCCAGATTGCCTCGCGCCGCAAGCGGCTGTCGGACGCCACCGGCATGCCGCCGGTCACGGTATTGCGGATCACCGACACCGACGCCGACGGCGAACTGGTTGGCGAACCTGCCGAGTGGGCAGACCATGGCAGCACGCCGCCCAAGGTGCTGGTGTTTCAGGACAGCCGGCGCAAGCCCGGGCCTTCGCAGGTTGCGGGCGTGGGTGACACCGTTCTGGCGCGGGTGCGCACCACCGGTGACAAGGACTGGCCTTACGAAGCCCGCATGATCAAGCTGCTGAAGGGTGCCACCGGCACCGTCGTCGGCATATTCACCGCAAGCCCGCGCGGCGGCGGCCAGATCGTCTCGGCCAACCGCAAGGACAAGCAGGGCTTCGAAGTGTTGCGCGGTGACGAGGGCGAGGCCCGCTCCGGCGACCTGGTTCGAGCCGAGATCACGCGCCAGCGCGGCCGCGGCTATGCCCAGGCCCGCGTGGTGGAGCGCCTGGGACCGGCTGACGACCAGCACAATGTCTCGCTGATCGCCATTCACCAGCACGGCATTCCGGACGAGTTCCCGAGAGAGGTCATAGAGGCATCCGAGGCGCTTGAGGAACTCAAACCGCCGAAGGGCCGCACCGACATGCGGTCGCTGCCGCTGGTGACCATCGACCCGCCGGATGCGCGCGACCACGATGATGCGGTGTGGGCCGCAGCAGACGACGATCCGGCCAACCCCGGTGGATACAAGGTTGTCGTCGCCATTGCCGACGTTGCAGCCTATGTCCGCCCCGGCACGCCGCTTGACCGCGAAGCACGGCTGCGCGGCAATTCGGTTTATTTCCCGGACCGGGTGGTGCCGATGCTGCCGGAGCGGCTGTCGACCGACCTGTGCTCGCTCAGGGGCAACGAGGACCGGCCGGCGTTCGCCTGCTTCATGACCTTCGACAAGCACGGCCGCAAGATCGCCCACCGGTTTGACCGGATCTGGATGCGGTCGGCCGCCAAACTGGCCTATGCGCAGGCGCAGGCCGCCATGGATGGCAATCCGGACGATGTGACCGGACCGCTGCTGGAACCGGTTCTGAAGCCCCTGTGGGCAGCCTATGGGGCCTTGAAGAAGGCACGCGACAAGCGCGAACTGCTGGAACTCGACCTGCCCGAACGCAAGCTCATCCTCAACGATGCCGGCGAGATCGTCAGTGTCGTCATCCCTGCCCGCCTCGACGCCCACAAGCTGATCGAGGAATTCATGATCCAGGCCAACGTCTCCGCCGCCGAGATGCTGGAAACGAAGGGTTCTCCGTTGCTGTTCCGCGTCCACGATGCACCGGCGCCGGAGAAGGTCGACGCGCTGGCCGAGTTCCTCGCCACGCTCGACATGTCGGTGCCCAAGGGCCAGGTCATGAAGCCGCAGCACTTCAACCGCATCCTCGACAAGGTGCGCGGCGGACCCAATGACGCCGTTGTATCCCAGACCGTGCTGCGCACCCAGGCACAGGCCATCTATACGCCCGAGAATCGCGGGCACTTCGGCCTCAACCTGCGCCGCTACGCCCATTTCACCTCGCCCATCCGCCGCTATGCGGACCTGATCGTGCATCGCGCACTGATCAGCGCGCTGAAACTGGGCGATGACGGCCTCAGCCAGTTCGACATCGACAACCTGGAAGAGACCGCCGGCCTGCTCTGTCTCGCCGAACGGCGTGCCATGGTGGCGGAGCGCGAAACCACCGACCGGCTGATCGCCCACTTCCTCCGCGGCCAACTCGGTGCGGACTTTACCGCCCGTATCACCGGGCTGGTGAAGGCCGGCCTGTTCGTCACGCTGGAAGACTCCGGTGCCGACGGATTCATCCCCGCATCCACATTGGGCGAGGATTATTTCATTCACGACGAGCAAGTCCAGGCGATGACCGGTCAGCGCACCGGCGAAAGCTGGCGCATGGGCGATGTGGTCGAGGTGCGGCTGGTCGAGGTCACGCCGATTGCTGGCGGATTGCGCTTCGAGATGCTGTCGGAGGGCCGCAAGGGCAAGCCGCCTGCGATGAGCGGGCGCAAGGGCCGCCCTGCACGCGGCAAACCCTTCCGCCGCCCGTCGAAGGCAGGCTCAAAGTGGCGCAAATGACCGCATCGTGGAACTGAACACCGCAATTGTGTGGCATCCTGACGCGCGACCGGTCGCAGCCTTTGATTGCTGCCGCTCACGCTCCACTATTCGCGTCATGTCATTCGAGTCGCACCAGAGCAGCAGTATAGAAATCATATCCGGCCAGACTAGGTCGTCCGGAGATGGCTGGCTTCGTGCCATGCTCAACGGCGTGCGCTGCAGGTGCCCGCGTTGCGGCACCGGCAAGCTGTTCAGTTCCTACCTCAAGGTCGCCGACATCTGCCCTTCTTGCGACCTCGAACTGCATCACCAGCGCGCCGACGACGCTCCACCCTATTTCACCATGTTCATCGTGGGTCACCTGCTGATTCCGATGGTGTTCATCGTTGAAACGAACTGGCGCCCGGACTGGTGGGTGCACCTCACATTGTGGCTGCCGATGGCAACCGTATTGACCTTGTGGCTGTTGCCCATGGTGAAGGGAGCCATCGTCGGCATCCAGTGGGCGCTCGGCATGCATGGCTTCGGCGAGGAAAGCGTGGCCGCAGACCAGGACATGGGTGACCTGACCCACAAGGCGATGCCGCCTGTGCGCGATCGCTTGTGAGCGCCACAGCTTGCCGGTAACGTGCCCCCATGCCTGAAACTGCACAAACTGAAAAACCGAGGGCTCTTCGTCCCCGAGATGCCGCAACGCTGATCCTTGTCCAGCGCGACGGGGCAAAGCCGCGCGTGCTCATGGGAAAGCGCCACGAAGCCCACAAGTTCATGCCCGGCAAGTATGTGTTTCCAGGCGGCCGGGTCGATGCTGCCGACTGCCGAGTCGCACCCGCCAGGCCGCTCGATGCAGCGGTGACGGGCAAGCTGGTCAGCCAGATGCGCGGGAAACCCAGCCTGAACCGTGCCCAGGGACTTGGCATGGCAGCGGTCCGGGAGACTTTCGAGGAGGTCGGCTATGTCATTGGGGCCGCCGGCGCGGCGCCTGTGAGCCGGTCTCCGGCGTGGACCCAGTTCCACCAGACCGGTCACGGTGCGGACCTGTCCGGTCTCAAGTTGCTTGCCCGCGCGATCACGCCGCCCGGCCGTCCGCGCCGTTTCGACACCCGCTTCTTCGTGGCAGACGCCGGTGTCATCTCCAATCCGGACAAGCCGGTGGTGCCTGAAACCGACGAGCTTCTGACACCGCACTGGGTGACGATCGACCAGGCCCGCCAGCTTGATCTGCCCTGGATCACCGGCCAGATACTGAAGCGCCTCGAAGCGTTGCTTGAGCGTCCTGACGGGCTGACCTGCCAGCACGACTGCAGCTTCCAGTTCATGCGGGGCAAGAACTGGCAATACGTCACACTCTGAACCCTGCGCCACACCTTGACAAAACACCGGCGTTCAGGCCATACCGCGCTCCTGACAAAGGTTTCATCCATTCCGGCTACGCAAGCAATGTTGCGCGTATGTCCGGCTTAATGACAAAAGGGTCCGGACATGGCCAAGGCTACCACCATCAAGATCAAGCTGCTGTCGACCGCAGACACCGGCTATTTCTACGTCACCAAGAAGAATTCGCGCACCCAGACCGACAAGCTGTCGTTCCGCAAGTACGACCCGGTTGCCAAGAAGCACGTCGAGTTCAAGGAAACCAAGATCAAGTAAGCCTTGCGCGCCTTCGGGCGCCTGCTGAACGCATCAGGGGCGCCAGCCGGTCGGGTTGGCGCCCTTTTGTATTCATGGTGCGAGTTCCGTTGCGGATGGCTGAAAAGGGTGGCCGGCCCAGCGGTCCCGTTCGAGGAGGCCTCTCGTTCGGAACTGGACCGGCCAAACCCCGGGGTTTCAGGAGATGCGGCCGACCTGAAAAGCCTCGGGGCAAACTGTGTTGCGCTGGGTTTGGAGAGAATACCGGAGCTGCGTAGCTGTACGGTAGGTGGCTGCCTTGCGCGGGCGAGAGAGAGTGTGTTTCCCGCGCTCGGCATCGTTACCTTACGACAGAAACTTCATTCGAATTTTACTCAAATTCCAACGGCGCTCGTCTGTTCCCAGGCCGAATTCTTCAAATATCGTAAGCTGTTAAGGTAAACGGCGCTTCAGGCAGCGTCAGAAACCACGCGGTTGCGTCCTGACCGCTTGGCCTCGTAAAGCGCATCATCTGCACGCTTGAGGATGCTCTGGGGCGTGTCGGTCAGGGATTCGAATCCAGCCACGCCAATCGACACCGTGATCGCCAGCGGACCCTGCTTGGCGCCTGCATTGAACGGCTTTGTCGCGATTGCGCGGCGCATGCGCTCGGCGACGGTAAAGCCGACCTGCAGGTCCGTCTCCGGCAGGATCACCACGAATTCCTCACCGCCCATGCGGCAGCATAGGTCGATGGCGCGGACCTGGGCCTTGAGCCGGGTCGCCAGCTCCTGAAGCACCCGGTCGCCGACATCGTGTCCGTGGGTGTCATTGATCGGCTTGAAGAAGTCCACATCCAGAGCAAGCACCGCAACAGCCTTGCCGCGAGAGGCTGCATTGGCAACCTGCACCGCGAGTTGGTTATCCATGTGGCGGCGATTGTAGAGACCGGTCAGCGGATCGGTCACGGCCAGTTCCATCGAGCGGGTGACGTTGAAACGCAGCCGGTCCGTATATCGCTTGCGCTTGATCTGCGTGTTGACCCGCGCCTTGAGTTCCATCTTGTCTAGCGGCCGATGGAGATAGTCGTTCACCCCCATGTCGAGCGCCCGCATCAGGCGCGACTGGTCATCGACATCCACCACCACGAGGATCGGTACCTGTCGGGTGCGCTCGAACGACCGCAACTGCGAGCAAAGCCGCAGGCCATCATGGTCAAGCAGGTCGAAGCTGACGATGATCAGATCGAGGTCCGTCTCCTGCGACAGGCTGATCGTCTGGCCGGGGTCCGACAGGATCTCGACCTGGTGCATGCCGCCGAGCGCATCCTGAATCCGGTCGGCAATGATGCCGCGATTGTCCACGATGGCAATCGTGGCGCCGGTTTCCACATGCGCGAGATCAATCAGGTTTGCAGAGGCATCGCCCAAGACCGGTGCGTCATTGCGGCCGCGCAACTCGTCCATCAGCATCTTCAGCCGGACGAGGCTCTTCAGCCTGCAAAACAGCGCCGCGTCATTGACCGGCTTGGTGATGAAGTCGTCTGCACCGGCCTCCAGACCGCGAACCCGGTCTTCGACCTGATCGAGCGCGGTCACCATGATCACCGGAATGTGCTGGGCCTGCGTATTGGTCTTGATGCGGCGGCATACTTCAATGCCGTCGATGCCCGGCATCATCACGTCGAGCAGGATTATGTCGGGTTTGAAGCTGTCTACCGCTTCGAGTGCATCGGCGCCGTTCATCGCGGTGCAGACTTCGAAATACTCGCTGGTCAGCTTGGCTTCAAGCAAACGGACGTTCGCAAGAATGTCATCGACGACCAGTACGCGGGCTGTCATGACTTGACCTCGAAGAAGCCGTTTATCGTCGACAGGAACGAAGCCACGGAGATCGGCTTGGAGATGTAGGCCTCACAACCGCCCTCCCGGATCTTCTGTTCATCGCCCTTCATGGCAAATGCGGTGACGGCAACCACAGGGATCGAGCGAAGCTCGTCATCCTCCTTCAGCCACTTGGTCACCTCGATGCCTGATACTTCCGGCAACTGGATGTCCATCAGGATCAGGTCGGGCTTGTGCTGGCGCGCGATGTCGAGTGCAGAAAGCCCCTCGCGGGTCTGCAACACCCGGTATCCATGGGCTTCCAGCAGGTCATTGAACAGCTTCATGTTGAGTTCGTTGTCCTCAACGATGAGCACTGTCTTGACCGTGGCCAGATCAGGCTGTTCCGATGTCTGCGCCATGCGAGCTGCGCCCTTTTCTCGATTTTTTCAGCCGCCCGGCTCGCATTGCCGGGTGACCACGGAGAGTGAGAACGGCTTGAATTGTAGTGTGCCTTCTCCCCAGATAGCATGCACAATGTCGCGTAAGAAAGTTACGCCAACCTTAAGCTTTACCCCGTGACAGCGCTTCCACTTTTGCTGGTTAAGGCCGCACCCAGTCCAACGAGTAAAATTTTATGATTAACGTCGAGACCGCCGAAGTTGTTGCTCTTCAAGTATTTGAATTCATTGCATCTTCAGATGAACAGCTTGAACGCTTCATGAGCGTGTCCGGTCTGGACCCGACGAGCCTGCGCCAAATCGTGCAATCCCCTCACGGCCTGGCCGGACTGCTCGATTATCTTTGCAGCGACGAATCACTTCTTCTGGCGTTCTGCGAAACCGCCGGAATTCGCCCCCAGACGCCCGTGCAGGCGCTTGTGGCCTTGCAGCGGCCCGCCTCGACTGGAGCCCTGTAATGAGTACGAACGGCATGGAAGAAGCAACGATTGCCCAGATCACAACGCTCGACCTCGACCCGGCACGGCCGCTGCTGCTGTGCGATGTTGACGAGGTGGTGGTCCACTTCCTGCGTGGCCTGGAAGGCTGGCTGGACCGCAACGGCCTGTGGCTCGACCCCGCCAGTTTTGCCCTGAACGGCAACATCAGGCGCAAATCGGACAACGAGCCGTTGCCGGGCGCTGAAATCGGCCCTGCGCTGATGTCGTTCTTCAAGCAGGAAACCGGGCGGCTTGAGGCAATCGAAGGCGCTGCCGCGTCGCTGGACAGCCTGTCGCGGCACGCCGACATCGTCATGCTGACCAACCTGCCGTCGCAGTTCAGGCAAGCGCGGGAGGCAAACCTGCGCAGTCATGGCATTCATTTTCCGGTTGTCACCAATTCAGGACCCAAGGGACCTGCCATTGCGGCGCTCGCCGCAACGCACACGGCGCCCGTGGTGTTCATCGACGACAACAACGGATACCTCAAGTCGGCCGCCGATCACGTGCCGCACACCTACCTCGTTCACTTCATGCAGGACGAACGCTTCGGCCGCCACGTGGCGCGCGAAGACCACATCCACCATCGCACCGACAACTGGCCCGACGCCCACGATCATATCGGCGCGTTGTTTACCGACAGGCGCAACGGCTGAAGCGCCATGTCGGAGGGCACACTGCGCATCGGCATTGACATCGGCGGCACCAAGATCGCGGGCGTGCTGATGGACGCCACCGGACGTGAACTTCGATCGCTTCGTAAGCCTACGCCGCGCGGCGACTATCACGGCGTGATCGAAGTCGTCTCGGCCATGGTTGCTGGCCTCACATCCACTGCCGCATGGCCAGTCAGCATAGGTATCGGTATGCCCGGGTCCGTGTCGCCCGTCACGGGCCTGCTACAGAACGCCAACTCCACCTGGATCAATTCCCGTTCGTTCCAACGCGACCTGGAGGCGGTTTTGGGCCACCCCGTCAGGCTGGCGAACGACGCCAACTGTCTTGCGCTGTCGGAGGCGCACGACGGTGCGGCGACAGGAGCTGATGCCGTATTCGGCGTTATTCTCGGTACCGGATGCGGCGGCGGGCTTGTGATCCATGGCCGACTGGTCACCGGCCCCAATGCCGTTGGTGGAGAATGGGGACACAACCCGTTGCCGTGGGCACGCGAAGACGAACACCCCGGCCATGAATGCTGGTGCGGACGCCGTGGCTGCATTGAAACTTGGGTGTCCGGCCCTGCCCTGGCGCGGGACCACGCGGCCGTCACCGGCGAGGCATTGAGCGGGGAGGACATAACATCGCGCGCACTGACAGGAGATGCGGCGGCGCAGGCCACGCTCGACAGGCACCTCGACCGCACGGCCCGCGCACTCGCGCACGTCGTCAACATCATCGACCCGGACGTGATCGTTATCGGCGGTGGTCTTGTCGGTCTGCCGGGCCTCGTCGAGCGGTTGCCTGCGGCAATCGCGCCGCACGTCTTCGCCGTTGCGGTTGACATCACGGTAAAAGCCGCCCACCACGGACCAGCCTCCGGTGTGCGCGGTGCGGCACGCCTGTGGGATGTTCAGCGCCAACCGGGAACCGCTACGCCATGACACCGCCTGTTCACGTGTCCGATTCTCGCCTGCTCGGCCACCTGTTCTCGACGCCTGCCATGAACGCCGTCTGGTCGGACGAGGCGACGCTGAACGCGTGGCTCGACGTGGAGGCTGCGCTGGCGGGTGTTCAGGCAAGACTTGGCGTGATCCCCGAAGGTGCGGGCGAAGCGATTGCTGATGCATGCGCGGCAAGGCATCACGACCTTTCCAGCCTTGGCGCAAGGATCGCGGCGGCCAGCCACCCGCTTACGCCAGTTATCTCCTCTATCGAGCGCGCGGCAGGCGAACATGCTGCCTGGGTTCATTTCGGCGCCACCACCCAGGACATAATGGACACGGGTACGGTTCTCCAGATGCGGGAAGGCCTGCGCCTCGTCACTAAGACGCTGACAGCCCTGAGCAAGGCATGTTCCGCTCGAGCGAGGCGCTGGCGTGACCTGCCAATGGCAGGCCGCACCCACGGCCAGCATGCGGTACCGATCACTCTGGGCCTCAAGTTTGCGCTGTGGGAGCGGCAAGCGCACGAGGCGATGACGGCGCTGGCCAGCTTGCAAGCAGATCTTGCCGTCCAGTTTGCCGGTGCGGCGGGCACGCTTGCCACGCTCGGCAAGGATGCCGCAAAAGTGCGCAGCGCACTGGCGGCCGAACTGTACCTGTGCGATCCCGGCCGCAGTTGGCACACAAGCCGTGGCCAGTTCGCAAGCATCGTCTGCCAGCTGGCCATCGCCGCCGCCACGTGCGGCCAGATCGCCAACGAGATCTTCAACCTGCAACGCACCGAGATCGGCGAACTGGCAGAAGGTGCCGCACCTGGTGCCGGCGGTTCTTCCACCATGCCGCAAAAGCGCAATCCGATGGTGGCGCAGAACGTGGTGGCGCTGGCCCGTCTGATGGCCGCCAGGCCTGCTGCCGCTATTGAGTCCATGATGCACGAGCACGAGCGCGACATGGCCGCCTGGACCATGGAATGGGCGGTGATTCCGGAAGGTTTCGTGCTCACCCACGCCGCGCTGGAACAGACAGTCCGGCTGGTCGAGAACCTCGTGGTGGACGAGGCGCGCATTGCCGCCAATCTTGACATGACAGGTGGGCTCATCTGCGCAGAAGCAGTAATGATAGATCTGGCCGCCGACATGGGCCGCAACGAGGCACATCATGCGGTCAAGGATCTGATCGCCGCCCTGCCCGGCTCCGGCCACTCCTTCGCACAGGCGCTTTCGGCCCACCCGGTCATCGGCAAGCTGCGGTCCCCGCAACAGATCGCAGCGCTGCTTGATCCTGCGAATTACACCGGCGAATCCGCCGAGGTTGTTGACCGCATAATCGCCGAACTGGGATAATCCGGACGATCGGTCGAGGAACCGGAACTCCCATGTCTGACAAATCCGAGCCGCTGTGCCGTGACTGCCTGGCAGATGCCCGGCCGGACAGCCGCCGCTGCTCATCGTGCGGCTCGCCCAGGTTGATCTCGCATCCCCGGCTGCACCAGCTTTCCATCGCCCATATCGATTGCGATGCATTCTATGCGGCGGTTGAAAAGCGCGACCGGCCCGAACTGGCGGACAAGCCTGTGATCATCGGCGGCGGCACGCGCGGCGTCGTGTCCACGGCGTGTTACGTTGCCCGCATTCGCGGCGTCAAGTCAGCCATGCCGATGTTCAAGGCGCTTGCCGCCTGCCCGGAGGCAGTGGTCATAAGGCCGGACATGGCCAAATATGCCGTCGTCGGGCGTCAGGTGCGCGCGCTGATGCAGGAACTGACGCCACTGGTCGAACCTCTGTCCATCGACGAGGCCTTCCTCGACCTGACCGGCACGGCGCGGCTGCACGGCATGAGCCCGGCTCGCGCCCTTGCCCGGCTTATCAAGCGCATCGAGACGGAGGTCGGCATCACTGCGTCCGTCGGGCTGGCGCACACAAAGTATCTCGCCAAGCTGGCGTCCGACATGGACAAGCCGCGCGGCTTTTTCGTGCTGGGGCCTGATGAATGCGTCGAATTCCTGCGCGAGAAACCGGTCGGCTTCATCTGGGGCGTCGGCAAGGCGATGCAGGACAAACTTCACGCAGATGGCATACGCCTTATCGGCCAGCTCCAGACCATGGAGAAGACAGACCTGATGCGCCGCTATGGCAGCATGGGCTCAAGGCTCTATCACCTCTCGCGCGGCGAGGACGCGCGCACCGTTTCGGCAGACCACGAATCCAAATCGATCTCGGCTGAAACCACCTTCAATACCGATATCTCCGCGTACCCTGAACTTGAGAAACTGCTTTGGGAACTGTCGGAAAAGGTGTCGCGCCGCGCCAAGAAGGAAGGCATGGCCGGCCTGACTGTAACGCTGAAACTGAAGACGCGCGACTTCAAGACCCGCACCCGCGCCACCACGTTGAGCGAACCGACCGCACTGGCTGCCCGCATGTTCGGTGCGGCCCGTCCCCTGCTGCAGCGTGAAGCAGATGGACGCACGCAGTTCCGGCTGATCGGCGTGGGCATCAGTCACTTGAGCCCACTGGACGAGAGCACCGCCGCGGTTAGCCTCGATGCCAGGGCGTCCAGCCAGGCACGTGCCGAACTTGCCATGGACAGGTTGCGCAACAAGTTCGGTCAGGCGACGATTGGCAAGGGCAGGTCACTCAAGGGACCCGGCAATCGTGACGCTGATTGAGGTGGGACCGGCTGGCTATGGCTTGCAGTTGGCTGCGTCGAACAACTCAAGGTTCGCCAGCTTGGCGGCAAGCTCGAAGTCGCCGTAGTTGAGTGTCATGTCGCCCGAAACGCCGTTCTGGTACAGCAACATGTTCACCTGATAGTCCGGCGTCTCCTGCTCCTTCTTCTCGGCCTTGTAGTAGGAGATCGAAACTGGCCAGCCCGGTTGACCCTCAATGCCCGAAATATTCTCGTCTTCAGGCTTGGCCTGCGCTTCCTTGCGGTTACCGATGAAGCTGATGGCGATGGCGGGATTGGCGCCGTCGGAGCCGTCATACAGCAGCGTTTCGTCCCGGCTCTTGCCGTCTATCGCCGCCTGTACCAGCTTCAGCTGGTGATTGACCGGAAACACCACACCCTCAGGCAATGTGAACATTTCCGGCGCCGGCTTGGAGATGGCACCACCACCCTTGCCGTCCTTCAGTTCGGCCTTGAGTTCCTTTTCTTCCTGCAGCTGGCTGTCGACGTACTGGCTCTGCACATAACGCAGCTTGTCATTGTCGCCCGACTCCCACATCGACGAGCGGCTGTCGAGCACCCGCGACTTGCCGCCAGCCAGGAAGAACTGGTTCATCATCCGGAAATTGATGGTCCAGCCTTCACAGCCCGAACCGAGGAACTCGATCACCATGCGCCCTTGCGCACCCTTGATGCCGCTGCGTTCTTCCGCCGACTTCAGCGAGATGTCGTAAACGGCGCGGTGTGGCGCGAGGAAGGGTCCTGCGGCAGAGGCTATCGCTGCAGGAACCACAAACGTCAGGGCGATGCCCAGCACGACCGCACTTGCAAATGGCTTCACGTCCCGAGACTCCCAGATGGTTCAATCCGTCAAACGATCCGGGCAAACCCCGGAACCGTCAAGTTAACACATTCCTGGGTTGCCCGTCGAAAAAGGCATTTACATGGTCAACCGTCTGGCGCCAGCACTCGGTCTGCGCTTCGAGGCTTGCCCAGGCAACGTGCGGGGTGATGATGACGTTGGGCCGGTCCATGACCTTGAGCAGTGGCTGGTCGGGTGCGGGCGGCTCCTTGGTCAGCACGTCGAAGCCGATACCGGCGATGAGGCCCTCCTCCAGCGCCTGCACCATGTCCGCCTCGTTGACGAGGCCGCCACGCGCCGTGTTGATGATGAACGGCTTCTTCTTCATCTTGCGGAATTCGGGCATGGCGATCATGTTCCGCGTCGCGTCCATCAGCGGGCAGTGCAGCGTGATGATGTCTGCCGTCTCCAGCACCTCGTCGAACGGCGTGTAGAGCGGCCCGAGACCCGTGACGCCCTTGTGCGCCGCGAATACCGGCTTCATGCCGAATGCCTTGGCGATGTCAGCCACGCCCTGGCCAAGGTTGCCTTCGCCAAAGATACCGAGCACCGAACCTGCAAGTTCCTTGATCGGGTGGGTATGGAAACAGAATTGCCCACTCTTCTGCCACATGCCGTTGGCGACGTCACGCTGGTAGCCGACGATGCCGCGTCGCAGGGCGAAGATCAGGCCGAAGGTGTGCTCGGGCACGGTGTGGGTCGCGTAGCCGCGCACGTTGGACACGCTGACGCCATGGTCCCTGCACCCGGGAATGTCGATCACGTCGTAACCGGTCGCCGCAACCGACACCATCTTCAGGTCCGGCAGCTGCTCGAGGCTTTCCCGCCGGATCGGCACCTTGTTGGTGATGGCGACCGTGGCGCCCTTGAGCCGTTCCACGATCTTGTCTGCCGGCGTGTTGTCGTATTCCACCCATTCATGCTCGATGGCCGGACGCACCAGTTCCACTTCGGGCGCGAATGTTCCCCGGTCCAGAAATACGATCTTGATCATGTCGGCTCCTGCGCTTTGACTTTGGTCTAATGAGGTCAGCTTTAGCGCGACCGGTAAGGGCTAGCAACTGCGGTGAAACGACACTCCACGATGTGGAACGGCTGCCTGTGCATGGCAGATGCCCATGGGCCGGCACTGGACGCGCCTTGTCCGCGCGGCCTAGATTACCTCCCGAATCCATCGGCACTGAAACAATCACAAAAGGCAGGAAATTCATGGGTCAGATCGACAAGCGTCTTGCAGAACTCGGCATCGAAATCCCTACCCCGGCGGCCCCTGTGGCCAACTATGTGGGTTGGGTGCGCACCGGCAACCTGGTGTTCACGGCAGGCCAGGTGCCGCTCAAGGACGGCGAATTCCTGTACAAGGGCATCGTGCCGGACCAGTGCTCGGAGGAAGACGCCAAGGAAGCGGCCAGGCTTTGCGCGATCAACATTATCGCCCAGCTCAAGCAGGCCTGTGCCGGTGACCTCGACCGGGTCAAGCGCATCGTCAAGCTGGTTGGTTTCGTCAATGGCGCGCCCGGCTTCGGCGGCCAGCCCGGCATCATCAACGGCGCATCCGACTTGATGGTCGAGGTGTTCGGCGACAAGGGCAAGCATGCCCGCTCGGCCGTCGGCGCCGGCTCCTTGCCGATCAACCTTTCGGTCGAAATCGAGGCCGTGGCGGAGATCGAATAGGCCGCACCGCCAGAGAGCGCGCGCCATGTGGCGTCCATCAAACCCGGCGAGCGATTGGCTGACCGAACGGCCAATCGCTCATCGCGGCCTGCACGACAAGAAGGCCGGCTGCGAGGAGAATTCGCTGGAGGCCTTCGCCGCGGCGATCACCCACGGCTATGCCATCGAGTGCGATCTGCAGCTGTCGGTCGATGGCGAGG
>JAHEBA010000180.1 GCA_024642465.1 Alphaproteobacteria bacterium | reverse complement strand
CCGTCATGATGCCTCAAAGCGACCATGAACTCGACGTTCGCGGCCTCCAGTGCCCTTTGCCCGTGCTCAAGGCACGCAAGCGGTTTCAGTCAGTTAACTATGGAGAATCATTAAAGATTTTTGCAACAGACCCGGCAGCGGCAATCGACTTCCCGCACTTCTGCAATGAATCCGGCCATGAACTTCTATGGACCGGGGAAGACGCTGGCACACTTGTCTTCATAATCAGGAAAACTCATGGCAAGTGAGCTTTCGGCATAGCTTCGCGGTCAGCTGTTGCCCGCAAGCCGTGCTTGTACCTCAGGGTCAAATCCCACCAGCACAGCACCGCTGGAAACGAACACGGGCCGCTTCATCAGCGCCGGATGGGCTGCCATCAGCCGCACCGCGCTGACCTCGTCAACGCCCTCACGCTTCGCCTCGGAGAGGCCCCGCCACGTGGTACCGCGCCGGTTGAGCAGTGTTTCCCAGCCCTCCTTCGAGGCCCAGCCGGCAATGTCGGTTTCGCCCAGGCCTGCCTGCCTGATGTCGTGAAACGTGTAGGCAAGCCCGTTGGCGTCCAGCCATTTCAGGGCCTTCCGGCAGGTATCGCAGTTCTTCAGTCCATAAACGTCCATCGGCTATTGTCCACGCCGCAGCGACAGCGTGTCGTCGGTGAATGCCTCTGCCCCTCCGGTGATCGGGTCGGTGAATGCCTTCAGCAGGTTTTCCAGCTCGCTGCGCTCGATGTCCCGGGTTATAAACACCAGGCGCGTGCGCTGATCCCCGTCCGGCCATTTGTCCAGCCGGACCGGCGGATGCAGCACGTGCTGGACTCCATGCAGCACGACCGGACGGGCGGGATCGTCCTGCATCTTCACGATGCCCTTCATGCGCAGAAGGTTCGGCCCATGATAGCTCTGAAGCAGTTGCAGGAACAACTCCAGCTGCATCATGCCGATGGCATGATCGGTCGCGACCGAGAACGAGCTGATGTGGTCGTCGTGCCGGTTCACGTCGTGGGCATGTTCATGGTCATGATCGTGATGGTGGTCATCATGATGGCCGTGGCCATCGCCGTGCCCGTGGCCGCCTGCCTCTGCCGGCTGCATTCGCCGCGGCCTTCGCCGCCCTGCACGCAAGGGTGCCTCGAATGCCTCTGCCGCCAGCCAGCGCCTTGTCCGCGCCGGGCGGCCTTCGGCACTGTCCAGATCGAACAGCCGTGCAGCGGTGGCCTCGCCCCGGTGCGTGCTCAGGATGCGCGCCGCCGGCGCCAGCTTGCGCACTCGGGCGATGATGGCGTGCAGCATGTCCTCGCCTTCGACGCCATGCAGCAGGTCTGTCTTGGTCAGCACAACCCGGTCTGCCACCGCCACCTGGTTTACCGCCTCCCTGTGCGTGTCCAGCGTGGACAGGCCATTGACGCTGTCGACCACAGTGACAACGTTCTCCAGTTCATAGTGCTCCAGCAGGCCGGGATGTCCCATCAGCGTCTGCAGCACAGGCGCGGGATCAGCCAGGCCGGTCGTTTCTATTACCACCCGGTCGAACGCCTTGACCTCGCCCGCCTGCCGCCGTGCCGCCAGATCCTCAAGCGTGTCCACCAAATCGCCCCTGATGGTGCAGCACAGGCAGCCCGACGACATCTCGAACACATTGCCGTCAGTCGCTTCGACCAACAGGTGATCCAGACCGATCTCGCCGAATTCGTTGATGATCACGGCGGCATTGGCCAGCCCCGGATCCTTGAGCAGCACGTTCAACAAGGTGGTCTTGCCGGCACCAAGAAAGCCGGTGAGCACCGAAACTGGAAGCGGATGGGACATGAGTCACTCACTGATGTGTTCTGGTCTTGGCGCCAAGTCTTGCCTGCTGCGGGGCTTGCGGGCAAGCCCGGCAGCTATCAGCGCAGCCAGCACCAGCGCGCCCCCGGTCAGCTCGCGGCCAGCAGGCGGTTCCGCCAGGATGAGCGAGGCAACTGCGACCGACGTTATCGGCTCTATGTTGAAGTAGGGCGCCACGGCTGATGCAGGCGCGGCCTTGAGCGCAAACATCTGGCAGAAGAACCCGGCGCCATAGGACACCGCAACGAGCGACAGGGCCAGATAGCCCGTGCCGGTAATCGCGGACGGATCGAACAGGGTGCGGAATTCTCCGCCCAGCAACATGATCACAACCGCCACGATCGGTATGATGGCAAGGTGGGTCAACAGCCCGAAATGCAGCGTGTCCATCCGGCCGGCGATGGCCCGGCCGGTGAAGAACTGCGTTGCGGCTCCCGCCGCAGCCAGCCCCGCAAGCACCAGGCCGCGCCAGTCTGCCCCGCCGCTGCCCGGACCGATGGCGATCAGCAGCCCGGTAAATGCCACGCCCCCGATGGCCAGCTGCAGCAATGGAATCCGGCTGCCCTCGATCAGCGGCGACAACAGCAGAATGATCACCGGAAACGTGAAGAACACGATCACCGTCAGCGCGACAGGCATGAACTGGACCGCACCCAGGTACCCAATCGAAATTGATGCCGTGGACAGGATCATCACGCCCAGCGGCAAGCGGGCCTCACGCGGCAGGGGCAATCGCCAGCCCTTCGCCAGGGCAATGATGCCCACGATCAGAACCAGCATGCTGACACGCCAGAAAGCCGTCTCGATGGCAGGCACGCCATTGACGAACGCAAGCCGCGTAAAGGGTGGAGCAAGCCCGTATACCACGCCTGCGGCGAGCGCAAACAGGATCCCCCTCGCCATGCCGGTCATGTTGTACGCCTTGCCCCCGACACAGTGCTGTTCAGCGATCTGACCGCGACCGCCGCACCTTCTTGGGCTTGGAGGCTTGCGCGGCAGTGGGGGCAGGCGCGCCCCTGGCCTTCTCGCGGCCGGTCAGATTGGCGAATGAGGCAAACGTCGCCGGCGAGATCACGTCGCACGAACCGCCTGAAGACTCGACAAGCTGGCAAAGCGCCGTGCTGTCGGACTGGGTCATGTTGTAGGACACCGGAACGAAGTCCTTGGTGAATGGCACCCGCACCACCCCGGTCGACGCGCTGCCCATGGCCTTTGCGCGCACTGCACCGATACCACTGGCGACAGCTTCCGCCTCTGCTGCGCTCTTGAACTTGCCGAACGAGGCACCCCAGCCATTGAACTGGTTCGCGTCGACCATCTTCAGGCCCTTGCCGCCGCACACTTCCTGGCGCAGGTTCGGCGGCGTGCCGGACTCGTTATTCAGCGACGTGAGCGGCACTGAACCCTTGTACCCGGCGGAATTCTCCAGCACCACCTTGGCCATTTCCGCCCGCGCCTTGCCGCTGCGCGTGCCGAACACCACCGATACCAGCTTGCGCCCGCCCACATTGGCGGTAGCAACCAGATTGAAGCCCGACGGACAGATGAACCCGGTCTTCAGGCCGTCGGCCTTGTCCCAGATTCTCAGCAGATAATTGCGGTTGCGCAGCTTCTTGTTGCCGACGCTGACGAACGGCGCCGAGTAATACTTGCGCGCCTGCGGGTAGCGGTTGAGCAGGGCATAGGTGACCAGCCCCATGTCGCGTGCGGTCGTCACCTGCCGGCTGTCATAGAGCCCGTGCGGGTTGACGAAGTGCGATCCCGTCATGCCGAGCTTGCGGGCAGTGTCGTTCATCAGACGGGCAAAGTTGTCCTGCGACCCGGCCACGCCCTCCGCCAGCAGCGCGGCCATGTCGTTGGCCGAATAGGCAAGCAGCGCCTGCAGGGCGAAATCGACGCTGACCTTTGTTCCGGGCTTGAAGCCGATCTTGCTCGGCGGCGGCGCAGAAGACGTCTTCGATACGGTAAGCCTGGTATCGAGCGAAAGCTTGCCCTGCTGGATCGCCTCGAACACCACGTAGGCGGTGACGATCTTGGTCAGCGATGCCGGATACCACGGCTTGCCTGCATCACGCGCAACGATGGCCTTGCCGTCGGCTGCATCGAAAACGAGCACGGGAGGTTCGGCCTTTGCGGCACCGGCCAGTGGCAGCAACAACATCAGCACCGCGATCAGGGCCCTGAAAACGGCGGGGATGTCATGCAGGTTTGCGCGTCGCAAGATAAACTCCAGTCTTCTGCCATTTACCCCCGGACAGCTTCCCATGCCTAACACTCCCTGCACCCCCGGATCAATGGCAGCGCGTCGCGGCATCGGACCTCACGCCATCGCGGGCACTCGCCACGGGGCACAAGCGGCTGGTATTGAGGCAAACCTGAACGGAAAAATGGTGCCCCTGGCCGGAATCGAACCAGCACGCCCTTTCGGGCAACAGATTTTGAGTCTGCCGCGTCTACCAGTTCCGCCACAGGGGCACTCAAAACGGGCCGGATCATAGGCACCGCAACGCACCCGTCAACTGCAAACAGGCCGCAGGCCGC